>NZ_CP009498.1:1200000-1500000 GCF_001027545.1 Endomicrobium proavitum | reverse complement strand
TTTATTTTAATTACAAATCAACGCCAACGACAAATACCCCGCCCTATCGGGCTCCGGTGCGCTCACATCTCGCGCCCGTTCGTGGCTCGTGCTCCTTATTCGTCGCACACTCACCCCCTTTTACAAAAGGGGAATTAACGACTCTGCTGTTTGTTACCTTTTACCTATTATTTGTTACTTGCTCCTTACTCCTTTCTACTTTATAACAACTTGCCATTTCCTATCTTCCTGCCTTCCTAACTTCTTATCCTCTGCCGTTATTTGTCACTTGCCTTGGCATATTTCTCTGTAGCTGCAATATCTGCAAAAAAATTGGTTTGTAGTAAGCGGAAAATCTTTTTTGTCTTTGGGAATATTTTTTTCAATATTTGAAAGGTACTCATACATTTCTTTTGTTTCGGTTTCTACGGTTTTAGCAAACGCGGCAATTGCGGCATCGTCTATTTTAACGTTTTTTTCGGCGTATGCCGGATACAAATATACAATCATTGGAAGTATATCTTTTGCGGCTTTGCCGAAATGAAAATTAGCCCAGAGAGAGTATCCCGTAAGCTGTTTTGAATGTTTTATTTCGTCCGGTTTTCCGGTTTTCCAGTCCATTACATATATTTTATCGCCAACGGGAAATAAAAAATCCACTTTACAAAACGCTTTGTAGTTATTAATTCTTGTTTCGCCGAAACCGTCGGGTTCTATTACCCATTGCGTGCTTGTAGGCACGGCGTTTTCTTCCAGCCACTTAAACCGCGGACTGTTTAAAAAATTTTCTAAAATAACTTTTACTTTTGCGTAAACTTCTTTAACGTCAACAATTTCATTGTTATAATAACTTTCAAAAAAAGTTTTTGCGCCTACGTATTTTACGGTTAAATCAAAAGCGTATTTGAAAAACTTATCTTTATTTATAGGCTTTGCGCTTTTTTGAAAACGCTTTAGCATGTCGCGAATAATATCGTGAACCGCATTTCCCGTTTCAAGAGCTTTTGACGTGAGCGCTTTGAGAAATAAAATTTTTTCAAGCGGAATATCTTTGTCGTATTTTGCGTAATAATCGTAAAAATATTGCCTTTTGCAATTAGAAAATCTGTCATAGCGCGAAACCGACCAGCCCAAAATATCAGTATATGGAAATCTTTTAATCTCGTTCATTTTACCCGCTTTTATTTTTTATAGTACTTTAACGCTTCAGGAAGTGCGGCTTTAATTTCTGAAATTCTTTTTGTGTCCGAAGGGTGTGTTGCAAAAATATCCGACGACAAACCGCCGCCCGTTGCGGCAGACATCTGCTGCCAAAACGTTACGGCGTAATTGGGATTATATCCCGCGCTTGCCATAAGAATAAGACCTATTTTGTCTGCTTCAAGTTCGTGTTTTCTGCCGTAAGGAAGCAGCACGCCAACCTGCGTGCCCGCGCCGTAAGCAAGCATTATAAGCTGCTGTGTTTGCGCGGATTTTTTTGCGGTTACAAGAGAAATTAAACTTCCGCCGTATTGCGTAAGCAATTGCTGACTTGCCCTTTCTGCGCCGTGTTTTGCAATTGCATGAGCAACCTCATGACCTAAAACAACCGCCAATCCGTCGGCATTTTTTGTAACCGGCAAAATTCCCGTATAAACCGCAATTTTTCCGCCGGGCATGCAGAACGCGTTAACTTCGGGGCTTTCTATAAGATTAAATTCCCACGAGTAACTTGCAAGTTCGGATTCTAATCCGTTATCTCTTAAAAAAGTTTCCGCGGCTTTTGCTATTTTTGCGCCTACGGATTTCACAAGCTCCGCGTCTTTTCCTGTTTTAATAACTTTTGCCGAGCTTATTAAACTGTTATAACTTTGAATTGCCATTGCGTTCATTTCGCCGTCTGAAACTAAAGAAAGCTGGCTTCTTCCCGTAACCGGAACCGAAGCGCACCCCGCAACAACAAAAGCTAAAACCGCAAACAAAATCTTTTTCATTTTACTTTCCTTTAACAAGTATAAAAATAAGTCCCGAAACGCCCACGGCTATAAACAACGCGGCGGCAATATACTTAATTACATTTACCGGCAATTTTTTGCCCAAAAAAATTCCCGCGCAAATGCCGACGAGATTTGCGCAAAACATTCCCAAAACCGCTCCTGCAAAAACGGCTGCCGGCGAACCGTTAGCCGCAATTGTCATTGCCGCTATCTGCGTTTTATCGCCGAATTCCGAAATAAAAAAGAACAGCGCCACAGTAAAGAAAGGGCTTATTATAACTTTTTTTTGCGTGTCTGCGTTTTCTTCTTCTTTGCCAAACGCAGTCCATAAGCCGAATAATATAAAAAGAATAAACGAAACTATTTTTATTATTTCAACATTAACCGCTGAACTTATTAACCCGCCGGCAACAACGGCAATAAAATTTGTAAGCGCAGTTGCCGCGGCAACGCCTAAAATAACCTGATACGCCTTAAAACGCGCTGTAAACGCAAGCGCTACAAGCTGCGTTTTGTCGCCCATTTCGGCAATAAGAAGCAAAAGAAAAGAAGTTAAAAAAGTTTCCATTTATTTTAGTAATACGGCGTTATAAGCCTGAACGCGTTATTTCTTAAACGCTTCAAAAACGGTAAATTTAAACAGTCCTGCAGCTGCGCGGGTTTGGATATTTTCTTTTTCAATTTTACTATTTTCAGAAGTTTTGCGGCGAAATTTTTGCTGATAATTTCCATATCCGCTTCAAAATGAAGTTTGAAACTTCTGACGTCCCAATTTGTAGAACCTATGCACGCCCATTCGCCGTCAACTATAAAAATTTTGCTGTGGTCAAAAGGCTGCGGAGTTCTGTAAATTTTTACGCCTTTTTTTAAGAGCCTCTTAAAATTCGGTTCTTCCGCCCAGTTCATAATTATATGGTCGCTTATTTCCGGAATAAACACTTCAACCAAAACGCCGCGCTGCGCTGCAAGCTCTAAAGCGGTAAGAATTTCATTTTCCGGCAAAAAATACGGAGTTGTTATAACTATATGATTTTTCGCCATATTTATTCTTCCGTGCAGAAGCGACTCTATTTTGCCGTTATTTTTATCCGGCCCGTCGGGAACAACGCGCGCAAGCATGCCGCCTTTTTTTCCGTAATGAACGTATCTTGAACGCCCCGTCATTTCATGTCCGGTAGCAAACTCCCAGTCGTCTTCAAAAATTTCAGACATTTGGTCTATTACCGGCCCCTCAATTTTAAAAGTAATATCCTGCACGCCGTGCGCTAAATCTTTTAAAGACACGTTTTTTTTAGATAAATTCATTCCGCCGAAAAATGCCGTTTTGCCGTCTATAATCATTATTTTTCTGTGGTTTCTCAAATTTACAAACGGCATAGATATAGGTATTAGCGGGGGCAAAAAAACCGCGCATTCAACACCTTCTATTGCGGCAAGTTTTTTTTCTATAGACCTTCTGAAAAAACGCAAAGTGCCGAAACCGTCTATAATAACTTTTACCGCGGCGCCGTTTTTTGCCGCCTGTTTAAAAGCTTTCAAAAATTTATCCGTTTCGTTGTCTGCGTCAAAAATATAACTTTCAACTAAAACTTCTTTCTTTGCTTTGCTTATTGCGTCTATCATTTCAGGATAGGCTTCGGTTCCGTTAAGCAGCGGTTTTATATTGTTACCCTGCGCAAAATTTTGAGGGTAAACGTTAAAAGAAAAATCTATAAACTGTTTTACGTAAGGCGTAATGTCGCCGAATTCGTTCTGCTTTCCGGCAATGGAACGCCGCCCGAGCATTCCGTGTTTTTTTCTGAGTTTTATACCTTTTCTTTTTACTCTGTTAATTCCTAAAAAAACATAAAAAAACGTGCCTAAAAAAGGCGATAAAAACACTATGGCTATCCAACCTATTGCGCCTTTAATATCTTCCTTATACAATAATATATGTATAGTGGTAGCAACGGCAAGGCATACGTATGCCGCCGCTAAAAGAACGGATAAAAACGTCATTGAACTTGAACGGAAAAAAGTAAGCAATATATCCATAACGCAACCATTATATAAAATGTTGAAGCAAGTTTGAAATTATTATTACGATAATGTTATAATTACCAAGCGCAAAACAAGGAGTTAAATCAATGGATTTTTCAATATACAAAGGTAAAAAAGTTTTCATCACAGGACATACGGGGTTCAAAGGCTCATGGCTTGCTTTGTGGCTTTCGTCGCTTGGCGCCGAAGTTTGCGGATACGCGCTTGCGCCAAACACAACGCCGGCGCTTTTTAATATTTTAAAACTCAAGAAAAAAATTCGCCATATAAAAGCCGACGTCCGCAATTTTAAAAAATTAAAAAAGGAACTTTGTTCTTTTAATCCCGATATAATTTTTCATCTTGCCGCGCAGCCGTTGGTAAGACTTTCTTATAAAGACCCTCTTGATACCTATTCCACAAACGTTCTTGGAACCGCAAACGTTTTTGAAGCCGCGCGGTTGTGCAAAAACGTTAAAGCAATTGTTAACGTAACCACGGACAAATGCTACAAAAATAAAGAACAAAATTACGCCTACAAAGAAACAGACGAACTCGGCGGATACGACCCTTACAGCAACTCAAAAGCCTGCTGCGAACTTATAACTTCTTCATACAGAGATTCTTTTTTTAATCCTAAAGATTTCGGCGTAAAACATAACGCGGCTCTTGCATCTGCGCGCGCCGGCAATGTTATCGGCGGCGGGGATTACTCTTTAGACAGACTTCTTCCGGATTTTGTTAAAGCCATACAAAACAATCAGGAAATAGTTTTGAGAAATCCAAACGCGGTGCGCCCGTGGCAGTTTGTTTTAGAGCCGCTTTCGGGATATTTGATGCTTGGAAAAAAACTTCTTGAAGAAAACGTGAAGTTTGCTTCGGCATATAATTTCGGACCTTATGACAATTCAATTATAACGGTTGAAGAAGTTGTCAAAACTGCAATTTCCGCGTATGGCAAGGGAAAATATTCAATAGACAAAGGCGCGCACCCGCACGAAGCCACACTTCTAAAATTAAACATTGCAAAAGCGGAAAAAGAATTAAATTGGAAACCGATTTACGAAGTTAAAGAAGCTATAGAAAAAACAATAAATTGGTATAAAGCATATTCAAACGGCAAAGACATGACGGCGTTTTCGCTCAAACAAATATCGGACTACATAAAATGAAAAAAACACTTGCGAAAATTTTAAGAAGTTCAATTATAGGGCTTTCCGGCGTTTATTACAATTTGGCAAAGCCGGACGTTAAAACCGGAAAATACGTTGCCGTTTCCGGAAAAGTTTTAGGCGCGGCGGAACTTAAAAATTTAGTTGACGCATCTCTTGATATGTGGCTTACCGCCGGACGTTTTAACGATAAATTTGAAAGCGCCTTTGCCGCTTTTTTGGGCAGCAAATATGCCCTAACTACAAATTCGGGTTCGTCGGCAAATTTGCTTGCAATAGCTGCGCTCACTTCCCACAAACTTGGAGACAGGCGTCTTAAAAAAGGCGATGAAGTTATAACCGTAGCGGCAGGTTTTCCCACAACGGTAACTCCTATAATTCAAAACGGGCTGGTTCCTGTTTTTGTAGATGTAGAAATAGGCAACTATAATATTTCGGTAAACCAAATAGAAGAAGCCGTAACCGCAAAAACAAAAGCGGTTTTTGTAGCGCACACGCTTGGCAACGTTTTTGATTTAGACGCCGTAAAAGAAATTTGCGATAAACGCGGACTTTGGCTTATAGAAGATTCCTGCGACGCGCTCGGTTCAAAATTTAACGGAAAATTTACCGGCACCGTAGGACATATAGGCACGTTTAGCTTTTACCCCGCGCACCACATAACCATGGGCGAAGGCGGCGCGCTTTGCACAAACGACGCGCAGCTTTACAAAATTATAATGTCTGTAAGAGACTGGGGCAGAGACTGCTGGTGCCCGCCCGGAAAAGACGATACGTGTAAAAAAAGATTTTCAATGAAGTTCGGAAATATGCCTTTGGGTTACGACCACAAATACGTTTATTCCCATTTAGGATATAATTTAAAAATTACCGATTGGCAGGCAGCCTGCGGCGTTGCGCAGTTAAAAAAATTACAGGGATTTATCCATAAAAGAAACGATAATTTTAATTATCTCTACAAACAGCTTGCAAGGTTTGAAAAATATTTAGTTCTTCCGCAACTGTCTAAAAAAGCGGAGCCGTCGTGGTTTGGTTTTACAATAACTATAAAACCCAACGATAAATTCACAAAAATAGATTTGGTAAAATTTTTAGAAGAAAACAACGTAGGCACAAGACAGCTTTTTGCGGGAAATTTATTAAGGCAGCCGGTTTTTACAGATAACGATATTGAAATGAGAATAAGAAACTCTCAAATTTTAAACTCCAAAAATTTAACCGAAGAGCATTACAAACTTCTTCCCAACACCGACACGGTTCTAAACGCTACATTCTGGATAGGCGTATGGCCGGGGTTAAGGCAAGACCAGTTAGAATATATAATTTCAAAATTTGAAGAGTTTTTTAAACACCTGTAATTTTTACTTCCAACCGTTTATAACATCAATAGTTTTTTCAACTTCACTTTTTTCCATCGCGGGCGAAATAGGCAAACTCAAAATTGTTTTATGTATTTGTTCCGTTATCGGATAAGACAAACTATTCCACTCTTTATAAGCCTGCTGTTTATGCGGGGCAATAGGGTAATGAATTAAAGTTTGAATATCATTGTTTTCTAAATATTTTTTTAAATCGTCTCTGCGTTCCGCTCTAACCGCAAAAACATGCCACACATGACCATCTTCATTTTTAACTTGAGGTAAAATAATATTAGGGTTTTTAATATTTTTGCGGTAATATTTTGAAATTTCACGTCTTTTGTTATTGTCGTTATCTAAATACTTTAATTTTACATTTAGAACAGCGGCTTGAATTTCGTCAAGGCGGGAATTTACCCCTTTGTATATATTGTGATATTTTTCTTTAGAGCCGTAGTTAGCGATAGCTTTTATTTTTTCGTAAAGATCTTTATTGTTAGTTGTTACCGCTCCTGCGTCGCCGAGAGCTCCTAAATTTTTGCCGGGGTAAAAAGAAAATCCGGACGCATCCCCTAAATTTCCCGTTCTTTTACTTCCGCTAAACGCTCCGTGCGCTTGGGCGGAATCTTCTATAACCTTTAAATTATATTTTTTTGCTAACTCCAAAATTTCATCTATGTTAGCGGCTTGCCCGTAAAGATGCACAACCATTATGGCTTTAGTTTTAGAAGTTATTTTTTCTTCTATTAAATCCGGATTTATATTATAAGTGTTTATGTCGGGCTCAACCAATACAGGCGTACATCCGTTTTGAGAAACGGATAGAATGGACGCAATATATGTATTTGCCGGAACTATAATTTCATCGTCCGTTCCAAAACCGTAAGCTTTAATAATTAAATTTAAAGCGTCAAGCCCGTTGGCAACCCCAACGCAATATTTGGTTCCGCAGTAATTTGCAAAATTTTTGCAAAACTCTTCATTTGCTTTGCCAAGCAAATACCAGCCGCTGTCTATTACGCCTTTGACAGCAGCGTCAATTTCAGCTCTATACTGTTCGTTAATTTTGTACAAATCCAAGAATTTAACCATTTTATATCCGTTAATTTTATTTTAATATCAAATAAATAAAAATTGCGTTTAAGATTAAAGAAAAAATAGCAAAAAGACAAACTACTTTAAATCTTTTTCTATATATTCTAATTTTATTCGATCTTTTTAACATTAACTGTAACACGTTTTTATATTCTGCGGAAGTTCTGCCGTTTATATCAAACATTGTGTAGGCTTTTTCAAAAGGCATACTGTCAAAACCGCCCCGCATCCAATCTGCCAAAACAGGCGGATTTTCTTTATCCGGAAAAAACCTTTCTAACACCTGAGCTACGGTTTTTATTTGTCTATAAGCGTTTTTATGCAAATTTCCGTCTGCATTTCTGTATAAAAAACCGCATGTATTTAAAATTTTAAAAGATAATTCATGCTCTTTTACATAATTAAAAATTTTGGTTCTTAATACTATATCGTCTCCAACCATATCTTCGTCAAAGCCGCCTACCGCATCTACAACAGACTTTCTAAACAAAGCTCCTTGAATAAAAAACGAGCCGAATTTTTTATATTCAAGATCAATCAATTGATCTATATTTATATTGTCTTGCAAATTTGAAGAAACGCTTTTTTGCAAACCCCTGCTGCGTCTTGCGTTTACTCTGCCTTTGCCGTCTATAACTAAATATTTTTTAGAGACGACAAAAGAGATATTTCCATCTTCTTCCAATATATCAACTTTTTCTTTTATAGCATTTTTAGTTAAGACGTCGTCACAGGACATAAAAAGAATATATTTTCCCTGTGCACGCCTCAACATAACGTTAAAATTTTTTCCTACATTACCGCTGTTGCTTTGCGACAATGCAGTCATTTTAAACGGACTTTTTATTTCCAATTCATTTAAAATTTGCGCGCTGTTGTCTTTTGATCCGTCGTCAAGAGCAAGGATTTCAACATTTTTATAATCTTGTCCCCATATCGCTTTTATATTTTGCTCTATATAACGGGAATGCTGATAGCTTAAACAACATATAGAAACAAGCGGATTTGTTTTCATAAGATATCCTAAATTATTTATTATACAGATACTTTTCACGAGCTTGACGACGGCTTTTCTTAGACGGCAGGAAATTAATAAAAAACTTGATAACTTTTTGGCTTAACGTAAATTTTAATATATTGCCGGAAGACTGTCTTTCAATATATTCTTCGGGAACACATATATTGTCTAAAGATTTATACAGCAGCACCCATTCTTTAAACGTCAACTCTTCAAGATCGGGATGTTCACCGTAAAAATTACGCCATCTGTTTGACAAATTGCTGTATTTAGGCCAATACAGCCCTACCGAGCCGGCATCTACTATACAAAAATATTTTGCGTAACAACGCCAGCTGTCTTCCAATGTCCACTTTATATTATGTCCTAATTTTTTCAGGTACTCTGTTGTGTAATAAATTTCGCTTGGACGCAATTGAGCAAATTCTTTTAAACTTTTACAAGACGGCAATTTATCTCTTGTTTCAAAACCACAACTCCAAAATTTTAACACATCATCAACATGTCCGAATAAAAACATGTCTGAAACATCATACAGTCTGTATTTAAACGTATTAAACGACAGCGAAACAAGTCTTTTTAATTGATTTTTAGAAGCGCCCGAATCTAACGGGAAAACTTCTAAAAGATTAAACAAATACTCGGCTATATTGGTTTCATATAATCTTTGATCTGTTCTTGTTTTAATAACATATGTAAAACCTAAATCTTTTGCCTTTTTTATTCCCGCAAATGAAGAATATATTTGTCTATTGATATTTGCCCAGTCTTTTAGCTGAGGGTCTTTGTTTCTTAATACAACGCACCCTTCATTCTCAATTAATTTTAAAGTTTCATTATTTTCATAATCCCATGTAGAAACAATTATTTGGCAATTGATAAAATTCTTTTTATAAAGTTTTATAGTCTCCAGAGTAAAATTATTTTCATAACTTACGGGGCCTTGCATAACTATAGCTAAAGTTTGCGCATGTTTTACTGAATTTGAAACAGCTATATAATCTTTCGTTTTTACGGGTTTAGCGTCAAAAGTTATAAATTTATCGTCATATATAAAAGGAACTTTCCTCTGCAAAAACTTTTTCATTGGAAATACTCTTTGAGAGAATTATTCCTTGGTATATTTATAGCAACTGCCGACGGATAAGGATTTGTAGGAGCAAAGTCATTTATAACCACTCTTGCGCTATGGTTTAAACCGGTAATTATTGCATAAGGCTTGATACCGTTTTTATTTAATATTTTTTGTATAGCCGTCTTGTATTTTTCCGTTCTTGACGTTACTATAACAATTTGTCCGCCTAAATCTTGCAATTGTTTAATTACATTAATATTTTCTTCTATGGTAATTTTATTATTAGACCAATTAATTTTTCCATACTGTCCGGAATTTTTCATTAAAACGCCGTCTATATCAATAAAATACGTTCTAAAACGTTTCTGAACGTCTTTCCATTCGGCTAAAGTTCCCCAATCTTCATATCCGCAAGCTTCATTATATTCAAACACAACTTTTTTTGTTGAAATGAGATAAGATATAACGTGCGATACAAACATCTCCCCCCCCCCGAGTTTTTCTACGGATAATTTTTCATAGCCGCTTATAAAAATATCAGGGCTTTCAAAAGCGTACACGCCTAAAGATATAATGCTTGAGACCACCTTTTTTTCAATGATATCATCAATTATATTCTGCTCGTTAACTATAAGAAAACTTTTTCCGGGTATGTTGGAAATATTGGGATGTTTGTGTAAATCGTATCCGGTTATAAAATTATTTATTTTCTTACGGATTATAGTTTTAACATAATTATCTGAATCTTTTACCACAATACCGCCGCGGGAAACTTTCATATTTTTTAACGTTAAATACACCGTTTCGCTTGCGCTCTTTGTAAAATCTTCAAGCACGCATATTTCAACTTTTTTATTTTTAGCAAAAACTTGTTTCAGTATGGTTTTTGCTTCGTATTTATCGTCATGGGGTTTAACTATAGTTATTATAACTCTGTCAAAAACGTCTATATTTATCCCCTTCATTGCCTTTTGTATCATTAATTCGCCGTCAGGGTGCGTAAGAAGATATTTAGGCTTCATGTTAGGGAATCTGTTTGATTTACCGGCGCAAGGAATTATTAATGTATTCATTTTTGCTCCATTGTATTAATTGTACTTATAATTTTATCAATTGATTTTTCTATAAAAGCATGAGTGTTTTTGTCTTTAGCGTACGGCGCTATGCGTAAAACGTTTAACAGCAAGATATAATATATTTGCAAAAGAACAGTATTGCCGTTTTCCAATTTAAGAATTTTTTGTATCAATATATTTTTAGATATTAAAAGTTTTAAATTTACATTAATATCCGGCGGGCAATGTCTGTAACTCCAATGCAAATCCAAATCTTGCAGCAATTTTGCCACGTCTATCATCCACGAATTATAAAAAGAATCAAGCAAATCTATTAGATAAATTTTATTATCGTCTGAAATTAAAATATTTTCCAACGTTAAATCGCCGCAGCAATCGCTTTGGTCAATATTGGAAAAATCAAAACGTTTCAACTTATTTAACGCTTGCTTTATGAGCCGATTTTTATTACCCGCAATACGGGAAAGCCTGGTTATTTTATTTTGAAATATAAAATTAGCTTCTTTATTAACGTTGGATTTTTTTATCTGTAAAGAATTAAACAATAAATCTATGAACGCTTCTATTTGAGTTGCCGTTAATATTCCTATAGTATCGCTAAGGGCTTTTCCTCTGACAAACTCCATATCAAAAAAGAAAAGTTCATTTTTAGCGCTATAGCCATAGTTATAAATTTCAGGAGTTTTAACAAACGGCAGCGTAAATTTCTTTTGCTTAATAAATTGTTTTCTTAAACGCTTGTTATATGTTAAAGACCCCGAAAGTTTACGAACAAAAAATTTATCCGCGTCTCTGCAAAGCAAAACTTTGCAGCCGCTGTGACCATTAAATTCTTTTACCAAATCAAATTTCAATTTATTTTCCGTGTCTTATTTTTTTCAACATAGCAATAGTTGCTTTTATATCTTTAAACGGAAGCTTTTTTATTTCTTCATCAGGCAAATTCCACCACTTTAAAGCTAATAGTTCTTTTATTGTTTCATCATCAAAACGATATTTTATAACTTTGGCAGGCACCCCGCCCACAACAGCATATGCAGGAACATCTTTAACGACTACCGCTCCTGCCCCTATAACCGCGCCATCTCCTACGGTTATCCCTTGTCGTATAAATACATTTTGCCCTATCCAGACATCATTGCCTATAGTACAAGGGTTAGCATACGTTTCTGATATTCTATTTGTCCAGCCAAGTCCGCTCATATAAAAATACGGCGAAGTTGATAAGTAATTTACAGGATGTTCTCCCTGACCTATAGTAACTTTACCGGCTATTGAAACGAAACTCCCGATTTTTGTTTTTGAATTTTCAACTTTTAAATCCGGCGCGCTGTATGTATTTTTTCCAACTATACATTTACCGTAAAACGGAAGCGGAACAAACGGTTTGCTTGTATTCCGCAGCATCTTTTGCGTTATTTTAGATTTTCTATATATTCTCGCAATAGAATGTATTTTACCGTTATGTAAAGCAAAACGAACCAATTCGTTTCTATATAAATTCAGTTTTATTTTACACATATCCGCTTCTTGAGAGCTAAACGTTTGATAATTTTCTAAAACTTTATTTTTATAGTATCCGAGTAAATTGACCGTATTTTTAAACCAAACATGTCTAAAAGACCTGCTATAATTATTTTGTTTCATAAAATGCAGTAATTTTATATATCCTAAAACATCCTCAATTGTTCTGGGTTTAAAAGTTTTTATTATTGCATTTGGATTATCTTGCCTGTAGTAGAAATTAGTGTCTGCAAATACAACTTTGTTTGCGTAATGCAGATATGTCCTTGAATTATATTCGCATCCGGTAAAAAAGGAATCGTCGTAACCTATTTTTTTTAACAACTCCGTTCTGCGCAGATAGAACCCGTGGATTTCCCATGGAAGCGCCAACTCAAACGCTTCCTTTCCGGTTAAAATAGCATTGTAGTTATCTTTTGGAGGTTTAATTAATTTATTTTCCGCAGATTTTTCGCCATAGTACCATATCATATTAGGCACTACGGCATCGGCGCCTGTTTCAACCGCTTTTTTGTATAAAATTTCAAAACATTTTTTATCAACAAAATCATCTTGGCTCATGTAGAAAAAATATTCGCCGCTGCAAAAAGGAAGACCGTACTTTAAACCGGCCACGGCAGTTCCGCCTTTTGAAGTTCTTTTGTAAATTTTAAAACGGCTGTCTTTTTGCGATAAGTTTTCAATAAATTCCAAAGAACCGTCCGTAGAAAAGTCATCAATACATATAACTTCAAAGTTTTTATACGATTGGGCCAATAAACTTTCCACCGTTTTCGGTAAATAATGCAAACCGTTATATATAGGTATTAATACGGATATTAAATCTTTCATTTTCAAATAGTTTCCATAATCTTCAATATTTTTGAATTATCTCCGTATATTATCGGAGAATCATATTTTCTGCCCGGAAAAACTCCAAACTCCGGACGTATTTTGAGTTTATTTACAAATAAAAACTCTTCAACTTTATCTTTTAAAGAAACCGCTTTACCGGAACACACATTAATAATTCCATCAATTGTTTTTTGAACGGATGCTTTTGCAATATATAATGCCAAAGTTTTGATATCTATAAAATCGTATTTGTTTTTTCCGTCTGTAAAAGGGAATGACGTTTTACCTTCTTTCTCCATCTGTAAAATTTTAGAAAAAACGGATTTGTTTCGCCAATCATCTCCGCAAACGTAAAAACCTCTAAACCATTTTAAAGAAATATCTTTATGTAAGGGGGGGGGGCAGATAAATATCATCTGACGGAGTGCATTTTTCGCTACGCCGTATAATGACAAAGGATTACATGGCGTATTTTCATCAACAACGCCTTCATGATAGCCAACCTCATGCATACTTCCCATAACAGATATATTTTTGCAACCGCTGTCTATCATATTCTTTAAAAAACCATAATGTGAAAACAAATCTTGTATATGGTTTAAAGAAGCATGATTGAAGCCGTCGCGCCACGCCATGTGAATAACCGCTTCCGGCAAACCCAGCGTTTGGTATAAATCTGAAGCCGCGGCGTTTTTTAAAATATCTATATTGATAAATTTTGCATTTGCATCTATATTTGAATTATCAATATCTACAGCCGTAACTTCGTATTCCTTATTGGCAAGCAGCGCTTGCACAACGTGACTGCCTATATATCCGTTTGCGCCCGTAACAATTATTTTCATTAAACATTATCTCCGGGTTTTGCGGGATTACCTACTACGGTTAAATTCGGCAATACGCTCTTTGTTACAACGGAACCCGCGCCGACAACAGCGTTTTCGCCTATTGTGATGCCGGGCAGTATTGTGGCGTTAGCTCCTATTGACGCGCCTTTTTTAACAATAGTTTTTTCAAGTTTAAAATTTTTATTCCCTGATTTCGGATATTTATCATTTGTAAAAGCAACGTTGGGACCTATAAAAACATTATCTTCTATTATGACGCCGTCCCATAGCTGCACGCCGCATTTAACCGTAACATTATCGCCGACTACAACATCGTTCTCTATAAACACATGCGAGCAAATATTGCAGTTTTTCCCTATTTTAGCGTTTGGCAAAACAACGCAAAACTGCCATACTTTTGTATTCTCGCCTATGTTTTTACTTTGGACGTCGGATAAAGGATGAATCATTTTAAACTCCGCAAAAACTCGTCGTAATTTCTAATATATTCTTTTTCATCATAATACTCGCTTGCAAGCACCATAAGCTTACACCCGTAAGAAAAATGATTCATTTCTCTCCACATATTTTTTCCTATGTAAAGCCCTACATCCGGACGGTTAAGCCAGATTTCTTTTTTTTCTTTGCCGTCGTCTAAAACAAATTTACACGAACCGTCCATTGCCACAATAATTTGTTCCAAGTTTTTATGCGCATGCTTACCGCGCTCTTCTTGCGGTAACGTGTCAAAAATATAATATACGCGTTTTATGTCAAAGGGGATATTTTTTTTAGATTCCAAAGAAACCAGTTTTCCTCTTTCATCGCCAAAAACTTTCATGTTTATAATTTTATAGTTCATGTTTTTAACCTTTTTATTTATTGTTTAATATTTTTTGAATATACCGGAATTTTTAAAATCTTTATTTTTAATTTGCCTTTTCTGTTTACATATTTATGATACGCAAATTTTGATATTCTTTTAAATGCAAATAACAAATACGGCTTATCTCTAAAAAAAAAGGCGGCAAAAACCGGATATGCTTGAGAAAAATAATCGCAAATCAGAGAAACGGGATACTTTGTATATTTTTTTACCGCTCTGACATTACCGCAAGATTTAAACTCTTTAACCTTAATAAACGGAACTCCAAGTTTCACAAGCGTTGTTATGCCCGTTTCGTACATGCTTACGGAATTAAACATAGCAACATATTTAAACCCCGCATCTGCCAAAATATGCGTTAGCTGTGTTTCATATTTCAAAATTACATTTTCTACGCGTGTTTCGTATTGAACATTCTTCCAAAAATTAACAAATGCATCGGAAGACACAACATTTTTATTAAAACTCATGAAATAACTTTGAATATGCGCCGGATATTTTTCCCTTAAATTTAATAACGGTATATCCACTAAACCCTCTTGCTGTAAAGTTAAACCCCAAAAATCAACACCGCTTTCTTCGGCAGCTTTATATAAACCGTCAATAGGGAAAAGCGGACCAAAACCGGTATCATTCATCAAAGTAATATTGTCGTAACTAAAAAGTTCTTGAGCGTTTTCACTCAACAAAGCATCTTTCCATGCCCCGAAATCAAAACCTTTATTTTCACGCAAAATTATTTTATCCTGCAGCCCGTCAAGTTTATTTTTATACTCATGGGAAACAGGACTGTTTGAAACGAATACAACGCGATCATACAGATGTTTTATAGATTGTAATGTTTGCAAAACATGCGCGGCTATTTTATTGTATTTATTGTAATGAACAAAAAAAAGTATGCGCTTCAAAATATTCCCTTTATGTTAGAATGACAAAACCTAATGCAATCTTTTTTTAATGCTTCTTTTCATTTTTTCAAAAAAATTATCCTGATTAGTTTTAGATTTTACTTTCAAAAACGGTCTGACAAAAAATTTAAAAGAAAATATTCTCATAAGCGCAGATAAATCTTGCAGCATAAGTTTTGGGTGATATTTGCCCTTTTTATCCGTTAATGCAATTCTACAGTCATCGCCTACTTCGCTTTTGAAATTTGCAGAAGTTATAATTTCCGGAATTGCCGTGTAAACATTAATTTTTGCGGCAAACTTAAAATATCTCCAATCATCCGGAGTAAATCTAACAGGATACAAATAATCGGCAAGACGCTGTGCGGCTTTTAAATTAACAACATAACCATATGCAAAATCGGCTCTGTAAATCTCGTAAAGAGCGACATTTTTTAACTGAATTTTTCTATTCTCTACATATGCTTTATATGGCGTCAATAAATACACAAAAGGCTTATCTGTTTTTTCGTCAAACTCTTCAATATCTTTTAAAACCGAAACAATATTTTCTTTAAATTTAATGTCATCTTCCATAATTAGAGCCAAGGGTATTTTCTCCTTGACCATAGTTTTATAAATTTCTATATGGCTTAATGAACACCCTATTTCACCTTTGCTTAAACCATTTACAGGGTAGTCTTTAACATCAGTTTTAAGTTGTTGGTCGTTTACATAAATACCATCAAAAAATATTCCGTTCAAATTATATCTATTTAATTCGGCTGTCATGTGCGCTCTGCGTTGCGGGTTTTTAGAGCAGATTACAAACGGTTTTATTGTTGTATGCAAAACAAATTCCTCCGTGGCTAACTTACATATTGCAACATGTATTTTCTGTATAAATTTAACGCTGAATGAAAAAACACAAAGATATTATACAATTTATCTGAAGTTCAAGACAACAAAAAAGCATTGTAAAACGTATAAACTTCTTGTCCGGAGTAAAAAAATTAACAACTAAAACCCCTCTCTTTATTTATTAAAAATACCTTGAAGCAGTCCGCCGATGGATTTGTCTTGGGAATTTGAATTTGTTTGACCTGTTTGCTGTCCGCTGCCGGAGTCTCTTAAAGCCGCGCCTTGCTCGGGAACTTCAACCTCGTCGCTTTTTCCGCCAAGCAGCGCGCCTATTTTGCCCAAAGTTGAATCTTTCCCGAAAATTGCAACCGCGCTTGAGGCTATGTCCAAACTGCTTTTGGGGTTAGGTAGCGTTCCGCCGATTTTTATAATTACCGGCTTGTTTGCGCCGGGATATACGTTAGCTTTCATATCAAGTTTTTCGGTGTTAAAATCCGTGGCACCTGTAACTTTCATTGATACAAGCGCGGACAAAAAGTTCATTGTTTTTATGGTCATTTTTCCTTTAACAAAATTAAAATCCCCGAAGAACGAATCGTATTGTAGAGAGTTGCCTTCCTGTTTTTGCATTCCGTCTATTTTTAAAATTCTCGCGGCTTTTTCTACCACGGCAAGAGATGTAAACAACATTTTTGCAATTTTGTTGGAAGCCGTAAGTTTATCTATATCTTCAATTTCTCCGTTAGAAACATTGAAAGTTACATCGCCGTTAACCTTATCAAGCTTGTCGGTAATGCCCGTAAGGTTTGCGTTAAAAGTTGCGCCTTTCTGCGCGTAAAAATATGGAATTTTTATTTCGCCGGCTTTAAGTTTTGCGGTTAAGTTAAGAGGCAAACTTGCGCTTTTTGAAGCAGCGCCCGTTCCGCCTGAATTTTTTGCGGATTTGCTTTCCGAGCTTTTCGGATATCCGTCTAAAATAAGCGATTCCATTTCAAAATCTATATTTACATTTAAAGCCGTTTTTGTTTTGGAATATCCCGCCATGCCTTTAAAGTATTTACCGTTTAAATATCCGCTAAGGGCAGAAAGCTTTATATCGTCCGCAGATTTTACGGCAACGTTTGCGTTGACAGCTTCCACTGTAAACATAGGCTTAAATTTAAACGCAACGTTTTCCGCTTTTGCGTTGGCGGTTATAAGCGTTGGCGTTATAACGGCATCGGCTTTTATTTTCCCCTGCGGCTCATATTCTTTTACAATGCCCGGAATAATTTTTATTAGGGAATCCAAAGTAAAATCAAGATTTGCGGAAATTTTATAATCTAAATCTTTTTTCCAACTTATATTGCCGGCTGCGGAAATTTTAGAACTGTCTGCAGACAATTGAGCGCTTAAAATATTTGCCGCGCTTTTTTCCAAGTCCACATTTATTTTTGAGTTTAAATCTATTTTACCTACGGAAAACTTCGGCAAATCTTTTGCAAATTGTTTAAAAGAATTGTTTGTTAAAGAAGTAACCTGTGCGTTAACGGCAATTTCCGGCGCTTTAAAGTTTTTAATCATAGTTTTGCCGGTTATAACCATATCTTCAATATTTGTTTTAAGACGTAAAACTTCAACGCTCGTTTTTTGCATATCCATCTCGCGCAAGTTTATATTTGCCGAAAAAGAAAGCGGAATATTAACGGATTGTTTTTGTTTGGAATTTTGATAATCAAAAATAAAATCCGTTTCGCAGTTAAACGCTTTAACAAAATTAAAGTTTTTTGCGTCCGCATTTAAATTTCTAATTGCAAAAGAAGTTGCCGCGCCCAAATTTATAAAAGTTATATTTGAATTCTTAATATAAAATCTGCCTAAAGAAATATTTTTTAAATCTATAAAACCTTCTTTATCGCCGGCAGTTTTTGCGTCTTTTGATTTTTTATCGTCAACGGACGAATTAAACTTTTCCAAAATATCGTCAAAGTTATATTTATTGTTTTTATCTTTAATTACGGTTATATCAAGCCCGTCAACGCCTATAACTTTTACGCGTATTTCTTTTTTCAAAAGAGGTTTAAGGCGAACTTTTATTATAAACTTATCAACCTTGCCGAACGTGCCCTTTGAAAAATCAGGATTTTCGCTTATTGCAAAGTTTTTTAGCGTAACGCCTATAAAATTAAACGAGAGATTTTCATATTTAACTTCTCTGCCGATATACTCTTTAGCGGCTTTATCCACATAACCTTTTATTTTTTCATCCGTAAAAACACACTTTAAAACAATTATAGCGATAACAGCCAAAACAACAAAAATACCGGCTAAAACAGCCAGAGCTTTAAACAATTTTTTTAAGAATTTTTTCATGGCAACACCTCTTCGTGTATGATAATTAATAACGTTTTTTCAGCCAAAATTATAGCATTAAAAAAAGCAGTTGCGCGAATTTTTGCGCAACCGCTCTGTTTAATATTTTTATACGAACTTATTTATATTTTTAACTTACCGGAATTATAATAATTCTCCGCGAAATAATTTATAAAAAATAATATTTGATACTCTATTGCATTTTGCCAATAGGTAATATCGTGTCCGCCCGGGCGAACAATATAGTCGTGCGCTATGTTATTTTCTAAAAGTTTCTTGTGAAATTTGTTGTTTGTGTTAAAAACTAAAGTGTCGTTATATCCGCAGTCTATAATAATAGCCGGAAATATTTTTTGCGTTTTGCTAATTGTATTAAACAGCGAATACTGTTTCCAAAGTTTTTTATCTTTTCCTAAAACAGAACTGATATTAAAATCTTTGCGAGGGCTTGTGTCTATGGGAATTGACGGAAGGTTAATAAGTTCAAACGCTCCGCTTGCGCTGCCGGCGGCGCCAAAAATTTCAGGATGTAAAATTGCAGTTCTTATTGCTCCGTAACCGCCCATGCTAAACCCCGTTATGGCTCGCGCTGATTTGTTTTCGCCCGTCGCATAATGAGCGTCTATATATTTTACAAGCTCGCTTGAAATAAAAGTTTCATACCTTATAGATTTATCAATTGGACTGTCCAAATACCAATTATTTTCTCCGTAAGGACATACAAAAATTAAATTGTAACGGTCTGCAATACTTTGCAGTTTAGGCTGAATAATTGACCAAGATTTTTCATTTCCCGCATATCCGTGCAAAAGATAAATTACCGGACTGCCGACTTCCGTCAAATGCTCGTGAGAAATTACAAGCGTAGGAATTTCTTTATTCATAGCCTGACTTTTAATATTTACTGTTTCAACTTTCGCCGCAAAAGACGTAGCAACAAAAATTAAAAAACACACAAACAGCATTAATTTTTTAAGCATGAAATACTCCTGCAATGTTTTATTGATTAAGTAAACAACAGAGGATTTTAAGCGGTTTCAGAAGATAAGATGACATAAAAAAACTGCGGGGTTTGGATGATGTTCTACTCAATGATACCGACGCTATTTTAGAGTTTTCATATCTAACAGAACAGCTTGATACATTTTTTGAAGAAGTAGAAAAACCACCAATTGAAACATAATAACTAATCTCGAATGATAAATCAAAATCCTAAGCCCTTTAACGAGGTCTTTTTTTTATTTTTACACAAAAGAAACTTAACTGTTGAAAAATCAGAATTAGAAGCAATAGATACAAGTTTTTTAGATCATATTGTTATTGCAGATACAAGAGGAATACTTCTCTTTCAGAAAATACGGACTTATTTAAAGCATTGTACCCCTCAAAAAAGGAATTCCCAAGTCGTTTTGTAGTAACCTATTGGAAGATATTTATATATAATTTATTTTACTTCCAAGGATTAATAAATCCATGAAATATGTCTGGGAGTTGATTAGAGATTATTTTTTGAAAATCTATCAATAAAGCATTTGTTTGGCTTGCTTTTGCAAGAGACTGCGCCCTATATTCTGACGGTTTTATAGATTTATTTGTAGGTGGTGGAGGCGGAACAATAATAATTTTCTTATCTGCTCGTAATTCCTTTGCTCTTTTTACAACAGAAACAAAATCGCTATCGCCAGACAACAAAAAACACTTATCATATTTATCAAGAATAGTATCTTCTATTAAACGAATTGCTATATTAACATCAGACTCTTTTTCTTCATGTCTCTGCAAACATCCGTTTTGTGGGTTAGTACAATTATTGCATTTTTCATTACGATTACATTTGGTAATCTCTTTATATTTAAAATTTCCAAGAACTGCCTCAATATTTAGAAATCTCAACGCAGAAATAAATGTCTGATGTCTTTGAACAGAGTCAGTACCGCGAAAATGTGCCAAAGCAGAAAAATAGACTATTGTTGCATTAACTTTATCGTCGTTTTCTTTCAAAAATGATTCTACAAGAGAACGATAATTAATCCACTTAGTAGAACTTTTGAATTTTTTTTGATAATTATCCAATTTATGATAATAATTAAACCCGTCTATCAAAGCTAATATTCTATTACCCATGATTTTCCTCATAAAGAGGGAAAGCCTAACTTTCGTTAGGCTTTCCCGACCCTTAAAGAAGGGAGTGTATTGACAGTGTTAAGTATATACTTTTTAAGAAAAAATATCAAGTTTAAATTTGTATATTAAGTAATTTTTGTTATTAAAACATTTTCGTTAAAAGCTTTTATTTTCTCTTATTGCCCTTAGCTGAAATAGATTTTTAAGATGAGATTTGTGATTTTGAGGTTTTTAGGAGTTATATATGATACTGCCCGACCTGGACTCGAACCAGGAGACTCTTGCTCCAGAGGCAAGCGTGTTACCAATTACACCATCGGGCAACTTAAAACTACAAAGTGAAAAGCTAAAATAACGACAACGGCAATTGCAAATTAACTACAAAGACAGAAGCTGAAACAAGCTCAAGTTGACAAATTTATGACAACGGGAAGATTATACTAAAATTTAGGCGTTCTTTTCAATGAATGCTTTAAATGCCGACAAGAATTTTTCAAAGTATTTTTTTGATAAATCTTCCATAGCGCCGTCTTTAACATTTGCCGAAAAATTAAAATATATTTCGGGCTGCCACATAACTTTCATGTTTAGGAAAGATAATAATTGTTTCAGCTGCATTTGTGCGCCGAAAGCGCCTATTGCGCCCGGGCTTGCGCCAAGTATTGCCGCATATTTTCCCATCCACGCGCCTTTGCCTGTAGGGCGTGAAGCCCAGTCTATGGCATTTTTTAATACGCCCGGAATTTGCCTGTTGTATTCCGGAGTTATAAATAAAACTGCATTTGAATTTATTATTTGTTGTCTGAAATTTGCAACAGTTTCCGGCAGACTATCTTCTAAATCTTGAGAGAAAAACGGCAGCCCTGCAATATCAAAAGTTGAAAATTCAAAATCTTGCGGCGCAAGAGGTTTAATAAGTTCAAATAATTTTTTATTTATGGAGTTTTTAGATATTCCGCCGACAATAGCAAGGATTTTCATTTTCTAATCTCCTTTTGCTGCTTGGATATTACGCGACAGAGTAACGGCAACAACAAAATATCCCGCCGCCTTTGCGGCACCCCTTTTTGCAAAAAGGGAATAACTGCTTATTTATTTGCAATTGCCATTGTCGTTATTTTAACTTTTCACTTCCCACTTTTCACTTTGCCGCTATTAATGGCATCCGCAGTCTTTGGAATGTTTGTGTTCTTCTTTTTTTTCTTCAATTTTATTTTCGGGCTTTGCGGCTTCGTCGGCAAAATTTATTTGCAGGTCGGAAATTGTAGAGATAAGCATTTCTTCTTCTTTTTTATTTAAGTTGCCTTTTGTTTTATCGCGAAGCATAAGCAGCATATTTATTGTAGTTTGCGCGCCTTTTATATCTTTTGAAATTTTCCCGTCAACGGGGCTTGCGGTTTTCCCAAGCTGCTGCCACGCCGCAGATGCAAACATCATAAGCAGGTTAAAAAAATATACGTCAAAATCTAATTTTTGTTCTTCAGCCATTTTTGCCTCCGGTTTTAGATGATAAGATGTTATGATGATAAGTAACAACTTAAGAATTTATATCCGCATTACATAACAATTTTTTCTCAAAGAATTAATCATTCTTGATAAAGTATCTATATCTTTATATATCTCATTTAATCATCCCACCCTCTAAAAGAACTTTCCAATTGCCAAGGAAATTCTTTTTACCACTTCTTCTTTGCCCATAACTTCCATCATGTGAAAAAGGCTGGGGCCTTGGGTTCTGCCTGAAATTGCTACTCTTATGGGGTGAAAAACTTTGCCGGTGCCTATGCCTTTTTCTGCGGCTAAATCTCTGGCAAATTTTTCAAGAGCGTCGGCGGAAAAATCAGCCTGAATGGGAAGTTTTTGGGCGCTTTCTTTTAACACAACGCCCGCGGTTTCTTTAGATTTTTCAAAAACTTTTTTTACGGCTTCTTCCTGAAACTCAACGTCTTTTACAAAAAAGAAATCTACGAGACTGGGAATATCTTTCAATAATTTAATTTTTTCGTGTTCAAGAGTTATAGCTTTTTTGAGAAGCTCTATATTCCAGCCTTCAATAATTTTTTCATTGTTTGTATATTTCAGCCAATCTATAAAAAGGTTGAAAACTTCCGTGACGCTTTTCTCTCGGATTTTTTCGCCGTTAAGCCACAAAAGTTTCGCGGGGTCAAACGTTGACGGGCTTGTGCCGCAGCGATCTATTGAAAATTTTTCTTTAAGTTGCGCAATTGTAAAAATTTGTTGGCTGTCTTCGGTTGACCAGCCAAGCAGCGCCAAATAATTAAGCAGCGCTTCGGGAAGATAACCTTCGTTTCTGTATTCCAAAACAGACGTATGCCCGTGACGCTTTGAAAGCCTTGCGCCGTCGGGCCCAAGTATCATTGCCATATGCGCAAATTTTGGCATTTGCCAGCCAAGCGCATTATACAAATGAATTTGTCTTGGCGTGTTAGAGATGTGATCGTCGCCGCGCAAAACGTGCGTCATTTCCATTAAATAATCGTCAATAACGCATGCAAAATTATATGTGGGCACGCCGTTGGCTTTCATTATTACAAAATCGTCAAGAGTAGCGTTATCAAATTCCACGCTACCGCGAATTAAATCGTTAAGAATTATTTTTCCGTCGGAGGGCATTTTAAATCTTATTACGGCCGTTCTGCCTTCGGCTTCTTTTTGTTTTCTTTGTTCCGGCGTTAAATTTCTGCATTTGCCGTTATATTTCGGAGGAAGTTTTTGCGCCTGCGCGTCTTTGCGCATTTGGTCAACTTCCTCGGGAGTGCAATAACACGGATAGGCCAAACCTTTTGCGATAAGCTCATCGGCGTACTTTTGGTATATGCCGGCGGTTTTGCGTTTCATTTGATAATACGGCGCGTATTTTTCAGGCTCGTTGCCGGGACCTTCGTCCCAATTGAGCCCAAGCCATTTCATTGCGTCTAAAATAACCTGCACGGAAGCGTCCGTGGAACGCGCTTCGTCGGTATCTTCAATTCTTAAAATAAATTTTCCGCCTTTTGAAGCGAAAAGCCAATTAAACAAAGCGGTGCGGACTCCGCCTATATGCAAATCGCCCGTGGGCGAAGGCGCGAAACGAACTCTGATGTTAGTATCAGACATTTTCCCCTCTTTTGAACACTATGTTTTTAATATTTTAATTATACCATTTTTGCTTAAATTTTTTATACCCAGCAAATTAATTAATCGACACATCTAATAGCATTTTGATAACATTTCTTCGGAATAATTCCGTATCCCTTAAATATTATTATTTTAACAAGAAAATGAATTATGGAATAAAAAATGCAATCAAGATTTTTGAAGACAAAAAAATTCGTTCGGTTTGGAATGAGACTGAAGAAGAATGGTATTTTTTAGTAGTATATGTAATTGCCGTATTAACGGAAAGAGTAAGAGATGAAATTTATTACAAATATCAAAACGGAAAATATTTTTTTAATATCAGCGTATGTGATTTTGGCTCATACTCATACACATATAATTTAGCCAGAAGTCCTATCGTTGTAGAAATAGACAAGAACTCAAAGCATTTAAGTGCAAGGTTATAGATATGAAATAATGCCCTGCTTGGTTTATTTGAATAAAAGATGACAAAAAAGAGATTATTCTTGTATTTCTTTATGCAGATTGAAACAAAATAGACCTGATTGTTGGTCTTGACAAACATCAGGGATGCCTATATTGTAAGATTCTTTTTTTATCAATGGTCGTATAGAGTCCATATAGTTATTTACTTCTTTTATCTTATCAATATTTATTTTAGGATTCATTTTAACTATTTCTTTTAGATTCTTATTTAATTTCATATATATCCTTTTCAAATAAACAACCTTGTATGTATAAAATTAAGAGGTCTAGGATTAAACTGATTTAAATAATCAAGCATAAAATCTGTGTATTGTCTTATTACATTTTGCAAGTCCTTATCTTTTGAATAATCATCAATTTTCAACTTCATTTTTTCTAAATCATCTATCTTAATTGGTCTTGAATGCACCTTCCATTCTTTGTTATTGCCTAATTCTTTCGCTATTTGTTTTGCTCTTGATATTTTTTCAACAGCTGTTACTTTTACTCCATTTGAAGCATGAATGCTCCAATCTTTAAATTTATATTTAACTAGCCAATCTTCTAATAATTTTTCTGATAATTCTCTAGCCTGTCTACATTGATTTAGAAAAGCTAAATCTTGATTTTGCAATATAACAAATTCAGCATTTGTAAGAGTATTTTTCCTTGATTTGTCTAACAATAATTCTATTTCATCAAGATAACCATTTGCTGGCACATATTGCTTTTCTTTCATAGAAAAAATCTGCGGATCAATAGGCCCCAAGTTCGATGAATAATCCATGTATATTTTATCTCCCGACATACAAAAAATAGTACCAGCAGACATTGCATAATCTGGAATTATAAAATATACATTCTTATAAAAATGTCTTATTATATTGACAAATTTCTCAGCAGTTTCAGCACTTCCACCACCTGTAGTCAATAAAACAATAAGCGTATCTTTTGGATTCTTTTTGTGTTCCCTTGCTAACTCCTCAATACGAAGTCTAAATTTTGTTTCAACTGGCTGCGCTATAGCACCGAAATAAAAAAGAGCATCTGTTTTATCACTGGCAAAATGCTTTTCTATTCGTGTTAGATATGAATTTGCTAATTGTTTGATGTTAGTTGGGAAATCAGAAGCCATATAATCCTCTTATGATTATTTATTATACTATATTTTCTGTAATCTTCATACTTCCCGTATTTGTTTATGTCGCAGAGATATGTTTGACAAAAAAATCTCTCTTCTAAAACTATCTGATATTAATAAACTAACAACTACATATGACAATAAAAAAACAGCGGCTTACATTTATATCGCTACTTTATTATTTGATAGCGTTAATTTATTTAAATGTAACAGTCAGCTATTTCTACTGATGATGCGCCCTCAAGTCCGGAGTAGATTGTTTTGGCACTCCATTGATTTTTTCCAACCGGCTATTGTTTCTGTTGTATATTATTATCGTTCCCGTTATGCAACGGAGTAATTTCCGACTAGCTGGCGGGAATTTTTATTTTGTGTCCCGCATAATACAAGCTATCTTCTACAAAAGGCTCATCAACTCTAAATCCAACCTCTGCCTCATTTTTGTTATTAATAAATAATTTTATTCAACGGGTATTCAATAATGCCTTCAGCTCCGGAGCGTTTTAATGCGGGGATTATTTTTTTAACCGTTTTTTCTTCAAGTATAACTTCTAACGCAACCCAATCTGCGTCGGAAAGTTGGGAAATTGTAGGTTTTTTAAGCGCCGGAAGAACCGCGGTAACTTTATCTAACGCTTTTATAGGCACGTTCATTTTTAAACCGACCATTCCTTCAGCGGCCAAAGCGCCTTTTAAAAGAAGCGCAAGATTTTCAATTTTTTCTTTTTTCCATTTGTCGGCCAAAGCTTTTGCGTTGGTTATAAGTCTTGTGGTTGAAGTAAGAAGCTCTTCCACAATGCGAAGTTTATTTGCGCGAAGGGAAGAACCGGTTTCGGTAAGTTCAACTATCGCGTCCACAAGGGTGCCCGCTTTTGCTTCCGTTGCGCCCCATGAAAATTCTACGTCGGCTTTTACTTTATTTTTTGCAAAATATTTTTTTGTGTAGTTTATAAGCTCCGTGGCTACTCTTTTGCCCTGCAAATCTTTTATTGATTTTATTTTTGAAGCCTCTGGCACGCATAAAACCCAGCGCACCGGACGAAACCCCGATTTTGCGTAATTGAGCTCGCAAACTTCTTTAACTTTCGCGCCGCTTTCGCAAATCCAGTCGTAACCGGTAAGCCCTGCGTCAAAAAAACCTTCTTCAACGTATTTCCCAATTTCTTGAGAACGCACAAGCATTATTTCAAGTTCGCTGTCGTCTGACGACGGATAGTAAGAACGGGACGACACGTTTATTTTTATGCCGGCTTTTTTAAACAATTCAATTGTAGAATCTTGCAAACTTCCTTTAGGAAAACCTAATCTTAATTTTTTATCCATTTTGTGTCCTTTTTAATAAAATAATATGTTCGTAAACTTGAATTCAGGCGTTGTCTTCTCTTCACCGCAATAAGTCTCGCCGCAATGTCAAAAAGATGTTTCATGTCTTGCTTTTGCCAACTGAATATCTCGGCGCTCTGCATTACGCAATAGCAAATAAAAGTTTCTGACGTTTCTTAACTTCTTAACCTCTAAACTTCCTACCATCTGTCGTTGTGCAAACTTGCCGCTTTATCTTCCAATTCCAAAAACGGCGGAATGTAATTTTTAAACTCCGGCAATTTTTTATGCATTCCGGCAGAAATATTTTTGTAAATTAATGTCCCTTGAGAACCTTCCGAAGATGCAAGATTTTGCGTAAGCGTAGGAACGACAACGTTTACCGCAACTATAACCCAAATTAAAACGCCAAGCGCCGCCCCGCAAGTTTTATCTACAAGATTCATATAAAAAAATTGAACGAGTCTTAAAATAAAGCCGCCTGCAAGAATTACAAAAAGCGCGGCTATTAAAAAAACAAAATACGCGTTTACGCCTTCTTTATACGGATACATATTTGCCGCAAGCATTGCCGCAAACCCTGCAAGCGCGGCAAAAAAACTTCTGGTAAACCCCGCCTGCCAGCCAAGCCAAGCTACCAAAATAACGCTTACAATTAAAAATACGTCTATCAGTAAAGTCATATTTACACGGTTTTAATAACTATTCCGCTTGCCAATTTCGGATAAAAATAAGTTGACTTTTGCGGCATCATTTCATTGTTTAAACTTATAGCTTTCAAAGAAGCTACCGGAGTTGCGGGAACTATAATTGCGATTTTTTTTGTTTTCTGCGCCAAGTTTACGGCTTCTTTATCGCTTTTAACGTAAACAAATTCCGACGCGTCTATTTTAGGTATTAAAATATAATGCAGCGCGCTTACGGCTAAATTTCTGTAAGCTTTGCCTTTGTTAGGCATTGCTTTTTTAAGCAGCGCTTCTTTTTTTATTGTAAGCGTTCTGTATTTGCCGTCTTTAAACAACAGAAGCGGCTGTATTTCTTTTTTTGCAAACCTTGCAAAATCTTTTGCGGAATGAACGTCAAAATATTTTTCAATATTTTCTTCCAAATCCGCGGGCTCGGCAATTACTCTGTGGGTAGGCCAAATTGAAATTCCGGGATCTTCCATTGGGCACAAATACGCAAGCACATAATTATAATCTTTATTCGGAGAATATTTTTTATCTTTGGCTTTTCTTTCCTGACTGTAGTTCCACGCGGTTTCGTATCTGTGATGTCCGTCGGCTATAAACATTTTTTTGCTTGAAAGATATTTTTCCACCGACTCTAAAACATCTTCATCGGTAACAACCCACAATTTGTGAAATGTGCCTTCGGTGTCTTTGGCTACGGCGCTTGGAGATTTTCTTGCAATATTTACGCAGAGTTTTACTATAGTGTTTTTTTCGTCGTCAAACAAGCCGAATATAGGGCTTACGTTCGCTTTTACGGCTTTTAAAAGTTTTAGTCTGTCGGCTTTCGGACCGGCAAGAGTTTTCTCGTGAGGCTTTACGGAACCTTTTCCGGAGTGGGGGTTATCAAGTTTTAACGCTCCGAAAAAACCCCTTCTTGTCATTTTTATTCCGTGATCTTCAAAAATCTGTTCGTAAAAATAATACGCCGGTTTAGAATCTCTTACAAGAACGCCTTCGGCAATCCACTGTTTAAAAATATCTGCGGCGTGGGCGTATTTATTTTTTTTACCCTTCGGGTCTGAAAGTTCTATATTAATAATATTGTAAGGAGAAAGTTTTTTAAGCCTTTCTTTTTCCTGCGAACTTATTACGTCGTAAGGCGGACATATAAAGTTTGTTATGGTTTCCTTGGAATATCTTACTGCGTTAAACGGTTTTACTTCTGCCATGATAAAAACCCTCCGAAATTTAGAGCCTGAAAAGCAGATTTGATTTTACCTAAATATTCTCTCGTTGTCAAAACAAAAAAAATCTTGTAAAATCAGAATAAACAATGAAAAGAAATCCTCGTTTTTATTTTATTTTTGCCGCTGTTATTGCGTCTGTAATTTTTGCGGTTACTTTCAAGAAAGTTTTAAACCTTGAATACGCTTTGGCGCCCGCAAAATATGCTGCGGACATTGAAAAAATAGAAATACTGCCCGGAGACGTTTTAGCGTTAACTTTAGAAAAAACCCGCCTTTCAAAACAAGATTCCGACGAGATACTTAAAGAGTTAAAGAAAATTTTGAATTTTAAAAACATAAGACCCGGCGATTTTTACGAAATTGTTTACCACTCAAACGGCGCGTGGAGCGACTTTTGGTATTATCCGCAAGGCGCGGATTTTTACTCCGTTTCGAAATCCGCAGACGGCAAAATAACTTCCTCAAAAGAAAAGCTGCCGTCCCGGCGCGAAAAAGTAACCGTTGCCGGAACTATAAAATCTTCCCTTTGGGAATCGCTGTCTGCAAAAAATGTTCCCGCCGACGTTATTTTGCAATTTGCCGATATTTTTGCCTGGCAAATGGACTTTTTAACCGACACAAGAGAAGGCGACCAATTTAAAGTAAGCTACGAAATTGAAATTGCCGGCAAAAAAAACATAAAAACAGGCTCTAATGTTTTAGCCGCAGAGTATAAAACCGGCTCAAAAACTTACGACGCGTTTTACTACAAACCCGCGCGGGAATACGCCGGATATTTTGACAAAGACGGCAAAGCCGTTAAAAGCGCGTTTTTAAAAGCTCCGCTGCAATTTAGAAGAATAAGCTCTTACTTTACAACTTCAAGAATGCACCCTGTTTTAAAATACGTCCGCCCGCATTTAGGCATAGATTACGCGGCGCCCGAGGGCACGCCCGTTTCGTCAATAGGCGACGGAGTTGTAACTTTTGCCGCTTATAAAGGACAAAACGGAAATCTTGTAATTGTGCGCCACCCAAACGGATATGAAACTACTTACGGACATCTTTCAAAATTTGGAAAAGGAATACGCAAAGGAGTGCGCGTCCGTCAGGGACAAATTATAGGTTACGTGGGAGCCACCGGGCTTGCAACCGGTCCGCATTTAGATTTTAGAATTAAAAGAAACGGACAATTTTTTAATTATTTAACCATGAAACAGCTTCCGGCAACAACGCTGTCGGGCGCAAATAAAACTGCATTTTTGGAATACATAAAACCTTTCTTGGAAACGTTTGGGAAAGATAAAGCGGAAAGTGAAAAGTAAGAAATTTGCCGCGCTGTAGGGGCAAAGTCCCGAAAGCGGATAAAAGCAAAAAACCGTTTTTACTTTTGAATTCTTATCGCCGTAAGTTGAACGGGTTTTGATGAGAGCACTGCGCTTTTGGTTTTTGAGGTTTGATTTAAGAAGTCCGTTATCTCTTTATTTTGCGACACAGACACCGCTTGATATCCCCAGTTTTCCGGATTTCCTCTTAAATATCTGTTTGGAATTGAAAAGTAAGAGCCGGTTACGTTAATTTCGCTTACAAGCGCGGCGCCTTCGGCGGAATGTCTGTATAATAAAGCTTTATTTTTTGTAATTCTTACCGCATACTCCCAGCCGGAATCTGAAGTTAAAAATCCGGGCGCGCCCGCAAGCATAGACGTAGAACCTGCCCAGTCTAAATTATTCATATCTATATATAGGTCTATAAAATCTACTTTTTCTCCCCATGCGGCGGCAACGTCAACTCTTATTGACTCCCCCGAATTATACACGGCTATACCATATATATATCCTTCGTTTGTTATTGAAACGCCGCCGGAAATCTGTTTTATTTGAGAAGCGTTACTGCCCGCATCGGCAAAAGAAGAAGTTTGGGAAGAAGCTTCATCGGGTATCGGGTATCCGAGAAGTCTGAATATATTATTGTATGCGGCGTCAAACATTCTAACGCTTGAAACCGCGTTAGAGGCAATGCCGTTTAGCAAATCAAACCCGCACAAATAGCCAAGTTCGCTTTGCGCATTTTTGTAAGAGAGTTCGTCAAATGAAGACGAACCTCTGTATTTGTTAATATACCCAGCGGCGGCATAAAGTTTATTTAAAACGTTTTCGTTTGCCGAAGATTCTTCGCTGAAAGAAACGGATTTTTTTACCGGAATTAAATCTTTTGCGACAGTTGACACGTATAAAGGAACCGCAGGTTTTATATACAAGCTTTTTTCAAACAAATCTATAAGATACTTCATAAGCGCGGCGTTTGAAAGGTGTTTTTTTGTAAGCAGCACAGGTATAATGTTTCCCGTTTTTGCCGCAAGCCACGGCATAACGTCTTTTTGCGCAGTAGGAAAATTGTCGTATATTACAAACGCATTGATGCCGTCCGACAAAAAAGCTCCCGTTAAACTGTCGGGAGCATTTTGCACGTTTACCCACGAAAGTTTAGCGCCCGCAAAATACGACAAAATTTCTTTTGACACTTCTCCTGATTTTAAAAAAGCTCCGAAACTTTCTCTGTTTGCCGAATTTGCAAACTCTTTTAAATTACCGGAAACATAATCCCCAAAACCAGACGCTTTTAAATTTTTCGCTCCGCTCATTTTATAGACTTGCGCCAAAACCGGAAAAATAGGCTCCGGATTAAAAACAAGCGAAAGTTCCGCCTTGCCGCTTGAGGCAAGCTCGTCCAAGTTGTCCGGAATTTTTTCTCCGGCTGCTATAGGAACAACTATGCAAAATCTTTTTGAAGAAAGAATTTTCTCAACGGCGCCTGCGGGAATATCCGAAGTTTCCGAAAAGAAAATTATATATCTTTCGCCGGCGCAAAACGCTGCGGCGCAAAATGTAAAAATTACACATAACGACAACAATATTTTTTTCATATCTTAATAATTATACACAATTTATTTCTATTTGACAAAAAGAGTAAATTTCATTAGAATGAGTTCAACATGAAATTTAAATTTACGCTGATTTTACTTTTTATTTTATCTTTTACTTCCGCGGCAAAAACTACTTTTGCGGCACAGCAAAACGTTACCATTTTAGAAGAACCCGCCGCAGAACAAAGCGTTACGGAAACTCTTGCGGAAGAAGTTTTAAAAAATCTTCAGCCGACCGCGCAAAAAAAACACGTCAGAGGAATTCATCTTTCCGCTTTTATTTCCGGTCCGGAAAAACACAGAAAAGCGGTTATAGAACTTTTCAACTCTACCGAACTTAACACAGCCGTAATAGACATAAAAGAAATTGACGGAAAAATTTACATAGACGGCGTTGAAACCGCGGACGCAAACGGCGCGTATTTCAGAGCCATTCCAAACGCCGCGCAATACATTCAAAAACTTAAAGAAAACGGAGTTTACACCGTAGCAAGAGTTGTAGCTTTCAGAGACAACACTATGGCGCGCAAAAAACCGTCAATGGCCGTAAAAAATCCCGACGGTTCTTTATGGACGGACAGAAAAAACATAACGTGGCTTGACCCTTACAACAAAGAAGCGCGCGACTATATTTTAGAAGTTTCAACAAGAGCCGCGCAAATGGGTTTTGACGAGATACAATTTGACTACATACGCTTCCCTTCCGACGGAAATATTAAAAATTGCAGATACTCCAACCCCGACCATTCCGCCGCTGCCGCATCTAAAGCTATTGTGGATTTCTTAAAAGAAGCCGCGCGCGTTCTGCACGAGCAAGGCGTAAAAGTTTCCATAGACGTTTTCGGCGCAACCACAACTTCCGACGGAGATATGGGCATAGGACAGAAAATAGTAGAAATGACCGAACATATAGATTACGTAAGCCCCATGATTTACCCGTCGCACTATTACAAAGGAGATCTTGGGGTAGCAAACCCTAACAAATCTCCTTACACAATTGTTTATTTAGCCGTTAAGAGCGCTCTTAAAACAAAAAAAATTCCGCCTGAAAAATTTCGTCCGTGGCTGCAGGACTTTTCTCTTTACGGCGTCCGATACGGCGCCAAAGAAGTGCGCGCGCAAATACAGGCGTGCTATGACAACGAAATAGGCGACTGGCTTTTGTGGAATCCCGCATGCGCTTACACAAGAAGCGCGCTTGAACCGAACGAAGCCGAAGATTATTACGATAAAAACGATACCGACGAAATTCAAAATTTAATGATTGCCGAAACCGGCAAAAATTTTCTAAAAATGCCTATTGTTTCAAGCTCCTCAACAACAGCGCTTGCTCAAGAACAAATTATAACGGAACTTGAAATACCCGACGAAGAATAAAAACCCCAAAAAAAACCGAGTTTGAGCATAAAACAAAAACCCCTCTTTAGCTTAAGAGGGGTTTTTACGTTGACTATAGCAAACCTTTATGATAAAATTCTTTATATTATCAACGAATTTCAGGTAAAAAAATGCTAAATACACAAACAAAATTATACGCCGTTTTAGGATTTCCGATAAAGCACTCTTTTTCTCCGCAAATGCATAATGCGTGGTTTGAGCGGGAAAATTTAAATTGCGCCTACCTCTCTTTTGAAACATCGCCGCAAAATTTTAAGAAAACAGTTTCAGCTTTAAAAACTCTCGGCTTTTACGGATTTAATATTACAATTCCGCACAAAACAGCAATAATGCAACTTGTAGATTTTACCGACAAAGCGGCAAAACTTATAGGAGCCGTAAATACCGTAGCGTTAAAAAACGGAAAACTTTACGGATACAACACGGATTATTCCGGATTTCTTGCCGACTTACTTTCTAACGATATAAAAATAAAAAATAAAAATATCCTAATTTACGGCGCCGGCGGAGCGGCAAAAGCGGTTGCTTATGCGCTTTCGTTAAGCGGCGCAAAAAATGTTTTTATAACAAACAGAACTCACAAAACCGCAGAAAAACTTGCCGATATTTTTAAAATAAAAGCGATTGCGGCGGCAAACATTCAAAACGCGCTTACCGACGCGGATTTAATTGTAAACGCTTCGGCGTGCGGAATGAAAAAAAACGACGTTTTGCCGTTTAACGCCGAAAAAATAAAACCCGCGGCAATAATTTACGATTTAATTTACAATAAAAACACGCCTTTTGCCAAACTTGCGAAAGAAAAAAAATTAAAATATTTTACCGGAGACGGAATGCTTGTAAATCAAGGCGCGCAGGCATTTAAAATTTGGACGGGCATATATCCGAACGCAAAATCAGCCCTAAAACTTCTTAAAAAATGGACGAGGTAGCTTTATGATTTGGTTTTTCAGAATTTGTTTAATTTTAGCCGGACCTATTATTGCTTATTTAAAATTCAACCCTACGTTAGAAACAGCCGCAGCGGGGCTTGGCGCGGCTCTTGTTTTAGTTTTTGCCGAATATTTTTTAGAAAGAATATTTTGTAAAAAAACAAAAACCAATTTTGCAATTTTGGACGCGTCGGCGCTTTCCGACGCAAGAATTTACTATGCGGCAAAAACAAGGTTTCTGTCTTTTAACTACATAATTGCAGGTTTTGTAATTTCGCAATTAAAAACTCTTGAAGCCTCTCGCGATTTAGCCGTTAAAAATTCGGCAAGAAGAGGTTTAAATACAGCTGAAAAATTTCAGAAAGACGAATTTATTAAAACTAAAACGTTTGCTAAATCTTATAAAAATCTTGAAAATTCCGACGCAAAACTTATTGAAGCGGCAAAAAATTTAAACGCGCTGATAATAACCGCAGACTTCAGCCTTACAAGAGCGGCAGCCGCGGCGCAGGTTGCGGTTTTAAATATTAACGATTTAGCTTCATCGCTTTCAAAAATATATCTTCCGGGCGAAAACTTAACAATATATCTTGCAAAAGAAGGTTCTCAGCACAATCAGGCGGCGGGATATTTAAACGACGGAACTTTGGTTGTGGCGGAAGACGGCAAAAAGTTTATCGGCAAAAGAGTTACTCTTAAAGTTACTTCGGTAGTGCAAACTTCTTCCGGAAAAATGATTTTTGGAAAAGTTGAAACCGAAATTCTTCAAAACAAACATAGTCACCACAAATTTCAGGGACACACGGAACACAGATGAAAGCGACGGCAATAATAGTGGCCGGCGGATCGGGAAAAAGATTCGGTTCAAAAACTCCAAAACAGTTTTTGTCCCTTTGCGGCAAACCTGTGTTTTTATGGAGCGCCGAAACATTCGCCTCTTCAAAAGTTTTCAAACGGATAATAATTGTTGTGCCTGAAAATAAAATTACAGCGTTAAAAAAGAAATATAAAGATTATTTTTTTGTTTCCGGCGGAAAAGAAAGATTTGACTCCGTTAGAAACGGGCTTGCTTGCGTTGAAAAAGATACTAACTACGTTGCGGTTCACGACGCCGCAAGACCTTTAATAAATAAAGCCGACATCCTTGCCGTTTTAAAGAAAGCAAAAAAAACAAAAGCGGCGATAGCCGTTGAAAAAACTAAAGATACGATAAAAACCGTTAAAAGCGGTTTTGTAGATAAAACTTTAGACAGATCGGTTTTATATAACGTTCAAACTCCGCAAATTTTTCAAGCCGCGCTGCTGAAAAAAGTTTATTCAAAAAAAATTGCGCCTAACACTACCGACGATTCCATGCTTGTAGAAAAATCAGGCGTGAAAGTTGCGGTTGTGCAAACAAAGTTTCCAAACTTTAAAATAACGGCCAAACACGATTTTGAAGCGGCAGAAAAGATACTTACGCGATAAGGAATAAAAATGTATATAGGCTTCGGGTATGACGTTCATAAATTTAAAAAGGGTAGAAAATTATTTTTGGGCGGCGTTGAAATTGCCGCCCCTAAAGGTCTTGACGGACACAGCGACGCCGACGTTTTAATTCACGCGTTAATGGACGCTCTTTTGGGCGCAGCAGGGCTTAACGACATAGGACACTTTTTCCCTAACAACGACCCGCAATACAAAAACATTTCAAGCTTAAAACTTTTAGAAACAGTTTGCAAAGAATTAAAGAATCTCAAATTCAAAATTAACAATGCCGATATTACGGTAATAGCGCAAGAACCGAAAATTTACCCTCATATAGACAAAATGAAAATCAATATCTCAAAGGCTTTAAAACTAAACAAGGCAAGAATTGCAATAAAAGCCACTACAAACGAAAAAATGGGTTTTATAGGACGCGGCGAAGGCATAGCCGCCCTTGCCGTCGTAACAATTAAAAAATAATGCGGAAATTAAAATGATAAAAATTTCAAATACTTTAACCGGCAAAAAAGAAGAGTTTAAACCTCAAAAAGCAAACCAAGTTTCAATGTATGTTTGCGGCGTAACCCCTTACGACAGCGTCCATTTGGGGCATGCGCGCGCTTACGTTGTGTTTGACATTATTAAAAGACATCTTCTTAAAAGAGGTTTTGAAGTTAAGCATGTTCAAAATTTTACCGACGTTGACGACAAAATCATTAAAAAATCCATTGAAAAAAATACAACGCCTTCCGATATTGCAAACACTTATATAGAAGATTATTTCACGCAAACCGATAAACTAAATATAAAAAAAGCCGCAATCTATCCGCGCGTTACGGAGATGATTGCACAAATTATATCTTTTGTAAAAACGCTTATAGACAAAGGTTTTGCTTACGAAAAAGACGGCGACGTTTATTTTAGCGTTAAAAAATTTGCCGGTTACGGAAAACTTTCCAAAAGAAATTTAGAAGATATGCGTTCCGGCGCAAGAGTTGGCGTTAATGAAGAAAAAGCGAACGCTTTTGATTTTGCTTTATGGAAAAAATCCAAAGAAGGCGAACCCGCTGAAGTTTCATGGGAAAGTCCGTGGGGCAAAGGCCGCCCGGGCTGGCATATAGAATGTTCCGTTATGTCGTCGCAACTGCTTGGCGACACAATAGACATACACGGCGGCGGACAAGATTTAATTTTCCCTCACCACGAAAATGAAATTGCCCAAAGCGAAGCCGCAACAGGCAAACCTTTTGTAAACTATTGGGTTCATAACGGTTTTGTGACAATTAATAAAGAAAAAATGTCTAAATCGTTAAATAATTTTTTTACGCTGAAAGAAATTTTTGAAAAATACGACCCGCGCGTTGTAAGATATTATCTTCTTACCCAGCATTACAAAAGCCCTCTTGATTTTTCGGACGACGGATTAAACGCCGCAAAGAAAACGCTTCAGGGTTTAGACGACGCTTATTTAAGGCTTTCGTCTTTGGCAAAGGCAAGCGCTTCCGACATTACCGAAGCAGATCTTATGGCCATTAAAGAAAAATTTTTAGAAGTTTTAGACGACGATTTTAATTCGGAAAAAGCTTTGTCGTATCTGCATGAAGTAAAAAATTTAATTTTAAACGAACTTTTCAAAGCAGACCCGCTAAGACTTGCGCAGTTAAAAAAACTTTTTGAAGAGATGTCTGAAGAGTCTCTGGGCATAACGCTTGCGGAAAATAAAATTTCCGATAAAAATCTTGAAGAGTTTTTAAAACAAAGAAACGCTGCGCGCTCAGCCAAAAACTGGGCAGAAGCAGACAGACTTAGAAAATTAATAGACGAAAAAGGCTACAAAATAGTAGATAATCCCGACGGCACATCCGTACTGACAAAAAAAATATAACTAAATTACTATGGCGGTTAAGATAAAATGGGATTTAATAAATTTGCCGGGAAGACAAGGCGGGAAGTTTCTGAAAATATTATTTACGGGCGCAATCCGGTTTTGGAGCTTTTGCGCGCCGGCAAACGCACTGTAAATAAAATATTAGTTGCGCAAACGGCGCGCGGCGCGGCGATTACCGAAATTATAGATATTGCAAAACAGAAAGGCATTGCTATTCACAACGTTCCGCCGGAAAAGTTAGACAGATTTTCCGAGAACTCGCAAGGCATAGCCGCGGAAGTTTCCGCAATGGAATATCTTGAAATTGAAGAGTTAATTGCGGCTGCGAAAAAAAATCCTAAACCTTTGCTTGTAATTTTGGACTCAATAGAAGACCCTCACAACCTCGGCGCAATTATAAGAAACTGCGTGGTGTTTGGAGCCGACGGAGTTATAATTCCAAAATGGCGCGCAGCGGGCGTAAATGAAACGGTGGCAAAATCTTCCGCGGGCGCAATTGAACATATTCCGGTTTCAAGAATTGTAAACACAAATCAAACGATAGAATTGTTAAAAGAAAGCGGGTTCTGGGTAGCAGGCGCAGAAAACGGAGAGAAGACTCTTGAAGAAACGGATTTGCCGTTTCCTCTTGCAATTGTAATAGGCAGCGAAGGGTTCGGACTTCATAATTTAACAAAGAAAAACTGCGATTTTTTAATTTCAATTCCGCAAAAAAATACTATATCTTCCTTAAACGCCTCATGCGCGTCGGCAGTTATTCTCTACGAGCTTTCCAAAAAAAGATAATACTTAAATTCCGGCTACAAGCTGCTGCGCAAGTTTTTTCACGCCTTTCAAATCAAGTTTCCCCGTGCCAAGCACAGGAAATTCTTCAACTTTATAAAAATTTTCTTTCTTTGGAATCCAAAGTTTTGGAATATTGCTTTCATACATTACCCGCAGAATTTTATCTATATTCTGCTCGCCTTTATACAGCACTACAAGACGTTCGCCTCTTTTTTCATCTTCAACGGAAGTTACCACGGCAAAATGTTCCTGCGCGCCGGCGGCTTCGTGAAGTTCTTCTTCAACTTTTATCTGCGGAACCATTTCTCCGCCTATTTTACTGAAACGGTTAATTCTGTCGGTAATAGATATAAACCCGTCTTCGTCTATAGTAGAAATATCTCCGGTAACATACCAGCCGTCTTTAATAACTTCAGCGGTTTTTTCCGGATTATTCAAATAGCCTTTCATTACGTTGGGACCTTTTACCAAAAGCATTCCCTCTTTGCCGAAAGATAAAAGCTCAAAAGTTTCCCTGTCAACAATTTTTGCGGCAACGTTTGGAAGAGGATGCCCTACGGTGCCAAGCTTGTTGCCCACTTGAATTTTCCCTGTTTTAGGATCAACGTAAGATGAAATTCCTAAAGAAACTACCGGCGAAACTTCCGTAGCGCCGTAACCTTCAAAAACGGATTTTTGAAATTTTTCGTAAAACGCCATAGAGATGGCTTTTTTAAGTTTTTCGGCGCCGGCGATAATAACTCTTAAAGTTGCAAATTGTTCTTTGGTGCATTTTTTAACGTAGGAATTTAAAAACGTAGGAGTTGCAAAAATAATGGTGCACTTAAACTTTTGAATAAGTTCGCCTATTTTTTGCGATTCCACAGGGCTTGAATGAAACGCCGCGCCAAGACCGAAATATGCGCTAAGCCAAAATGTAGCCGTATATCCGAATGAGTGAAACAGCGGCAAAATTCCGGCGATTATATCTTTACTTTGCGCGTCCACAACTTTAAACACGCCTTCCGCATTGGAAGCTATGTTTTGATGCGTAAGCATTATGCCTTTGGGTTCTCCCGTAGAACCGCTTGAAAAAATAATCGCCGCTACTTCGTCTATATCCAAACTTTTTTTCTTAACATAAAACCAAACAAGCAGCTTGTAAGGCAAAAGTAAAACAGACGCAAAAACTTTCAATTTCCACAACGGTTTAAACTGACGGCGCAAATCTTCGCAAAATATCATCATGTCGTCAAAGTGATGCATGTTTGTTTTGTCGCAAAAAGCGCGCGAAGAAATAATCTGTTTCATTTCGCACTGTTTTATGCAAGATTCAAGAATGTTTTTAGTGTATGTGTAATTAAGATTTACCGGAATTTTTCCCGCCATTAAAACGGCAATATTAGCTACGGCGCACATAACGGAAGTGGGCAGGAAAATTCCGACTTTTTCTTCCGGCATGTTATCTTTAATTTTTTTTGATAAAGCCAGCGCAAGCGTAAAGGTTTGCAGATAATTTAATTTTAAATTCAAATCGCCGAAACAAAATTTAAACGGATGCCTTGCGGCATGCCTTATAAAACCCACGTGAAGTTTTTTCTGATCTTTGCCTCTGTATTTAAACGCGTCGGCGGAAAGTTCCTGCACGGCAAGGCGCACTTGATACGCCTGCGATGAAGAAGGCAGCGGCTTTCCGACGCTTACGGTTACAGGATACGGCATGTGCGTTGGCAGGCGCCATTTAAGCTTTCTGTTTACAAAAGAAAAAGTTGACCCCCAAATTCTGTCTAAATGAACGGGAATAATCGGCACGTTCAAATTTTTAACGACAAACTCATAACCTCTCTTAAACGGAAGCATAAGCCCTGTGCGGGTAAGTTCTCCCTCGGCAAAAATACAGACAAGCTCGCCGCTTTGTATAGACTTGCGCGCATTTTGAAGAGCTTTCCCTATGGCTTTCGGGCTGCCGGCAGGGTCAATGGGAATGCTGTTGTTTGGAGTTAAAAAAGGTTTTAGAAAAGGATGTTCGCTAAACTCTTTATTTACAAAAAATTTAACGGGTCTTTTTATAGCGGAAAATATAAGCATTGCGTCTATATAAGAAACGGAGTTTGAAACTATAAGCCCTCCGCCTGTTTGAGGAACGTTTTCATATCCGACGGTTTTTATTTTATACATGCTGTGATTTAAAAGCCATATAAACCCGTGCATAGCCGCAACCGGTTTTAAAATTATAACCACAAACAGCGCCGCCGTTAAAGCGGCAATAACAATTGTAAGCGTTACGCCAAGCAAACGCGGAACAAAATTTAAAACTGTAATAGTAATAAGCAGCCCGAAAAAAATTGCCAGCAACAAAAGGGTTTTAGGAAAAACAAGAGTTATTATTAATCTTTTTAATTTTTTCACAGCGACTCCGTTTTATTTTCTATTTTTTAGCGCCGGAAAACTCAAGCGCGGTTTTTTTAAGTTGTTTTATATCTACTTTCCCGCTGCCCAAAAGCGGAAAACTTTCCACCTGATAAAAATTTTCTTGTTTTGGCACCCAGAGATTCGGAATTTTCTTTTCTTTTAACTTCGCAATTATTGCGGCTATATCTCTTTGTCCGGTGTAAAGCACCGCAAGACGCTCGCCTTTTTTCTCATCGGGAACGGAAGTTACAACGGCAAAAGATTCTTGCATACCGGAAGCTTCATGAATTGCTTCTTCAACTTTTATCTGAGGAACCATCTCTCCGCCGATTTTGCTAAAGCGCGACAATCTGTCGGTAATCGCTATAAAACCTTCCTCGTCTATTGCGGCTATGTCGCCGGTAATATACCAGCCGTCTTTGATAACCTGCGCGGTTTTTACGGGATCGTTTAAATAACCCTTCATAACGTTAGGCCCTTTTATTAAAAGCATTCCCTCTCGTCCGAAAGGCATAAGCTCAAACGTTTCCGGATCTACAATTTTTGCGGCTACCCCCGGCATAGGGTGCCCTACGGTTCCGAATTTATTGCCGTTATGTATTTTTTTTGTTTTAAGGTCTATGTAACTTGGAGTGCCTACCGAAACTATAGGAGAAAGTTCCGTTGCGCCGTAACCTTCGTAAATTTCTTTTTGAAATTTTTCATAGAAAGTTTTTGAAACCGATTTTTGTAATTTTTCAGCGCCGGCTACAACAATTCTTAAACTTGCAAACTGCTCTTTAGTGCATTTGCGCGCGTAAGAGTTTAAAAATGTCGGCGTAGAAACTAAAAGCGTGCATTTATATTTTTCAACAAGCTCGCCTATTTTTTGCGCTTCCATGGAGCTTGTGTGCAAAGCGGCGCCTATTCCGTAATAAGCGCAAAGCCATACGGAAACAGTGTAGCCGAAAGAGTGAAATAAAGGCAAAATTCCGGCGACAACATCTGCGCCGGACAAATTAACTATTTTGTAAGCGGCTTCTATGTTTGAAACTATATTTTGGTGGGTTAACATTATTCCTTTAGGTTCGCCTTCGGAGCCGCTTGAAAAAACAACCGTTAACAAATCATCTATATTTTTTGTATCGCCTTTAACGTATTTTTTAATTAAAATTTTTGCGGGAAAAATAAGGGCGGAAACAAGAATTTTAAATTTTTCAGTCGTTTTAATTTCTTTGCTTATGTCTTCAACAAAAACAGACATGCGGTCAAGGTCGTGAAAATTTAATTTATCAACAAAAGCGCGCGAAGTTACTATCTGCTTAATGCCGCACTGCGCCACGCAAGATTCTAAAGTTTCTTTTGAAGAAGTAAAATTTAAATTAACGGGAATTTTTCCCGCAAACAAAGCGGCTATATTTACTATGCATCCGGCAATGGTAGTAGGCAAAATTACGCCTATCATTTCCCCGTTTTCTTTAGAGGTTCCCAAACGGCGAGACATTGCCGCGGCTGCCGTAAAAACTTTTATAAAACTTAATTTGGAGTTTAAATCTCCGTATAAAAATTTAAACGGATGCCTGCGCATTTCGTTGATAAAACCTATGTGAAGTTTTTTCTGGCTGTCGCCTCTTAGTTTAAACGCGTCGGCGGAAAGTTCCTGCACGGCAAGGCGCACTTGATACGCTTGCGCCGAAGCCGGCATAGGCTTTCCGACGCTTACGGTTATAGGATACGGAATTACTTTAGGAAAACGCCATTTCAACTTTCCGTTTACAAAAGAAAAAGTTGAGCCCCAAATTCTATCCAAATGAATAGGAATTATCGGAGCGGACAAATCTCTCATTATAAATTCAAAGCCTCTTTTGAAAGGAAGCATATGTCCGGTTTTTGTAAGTTCTCCCTCGGCAAAAATACAGACAAGTTCGCCGTTTTGTATGGAGCGGCGCGCTTGGTTTAAAGCCGTTCCTATGGTTTTAGGATTATAATCTATCGGAATGCTGTTTGTGGAATCTAAAAAAGGTTGCAAGAAAGGGTTTTCGCGAAATTCTTTGCCTACAAAAAATTTAACGGGTCTTTTGATAGCGGAAAAAATTATTATATGGTCTATGTAAGAAACAGAATTTGAAACTAAAAGCCCTCCGCCCGTAAGCGGAATATTTTGATGATCAACGGTTTTTATTTTATAAACAGTGTGATTTAAACACCAGATAACGGCATGCATTACAAATATAGGATTAAAAATTATGCATGCAAGAAATGCCGCAATAATACTTATAAAAACAACGGTAAGAGCCCAACCTAAAATTACAGGAATAAACTCCAACAGCGTCATAATAATAAGAAACCCCAAAACAATCGCTATAAACGCGACAGTTTTAGGGAAAATTAATGTTACGATAAGCCTTTTTATTTTCTTCATAGGCGCAGATTATATTATACCTAAAATGCATCTAATCTGACAACAATAAAACATGCGCCGGTAAACTAAAATTTAAGCAAAGAAAAAACTCCGCGAGCTGGACTCGAACCAGCAACCGATCGGTTAACAGCCGATTGCTCCTCCGGGGCGCTCACATCTCGCGCCCGCGGCAGACTCGTGCTCCTTATTCGTCGCACTGCCGCCCATTGAGCGCGCTCAATGGTGGAGCAAGCTCTTTTTTTTGGGCAAAGAAAAAACTCCGCGAGCTGGACTCGAACCAGCAACCGATCGGTTAACAGCCGATTGCTCCACCATTGAGCTATCGCGGAATTAAGAATTTATTTGTATTAAGTATTGCGGAATTAATTATACATATTTTTGAAAAAAATTCAAACCATTATTTCATTTGACTGTTAATCTAATATTTGTTAGATTAACTTTATTATTAACTTCGGAGTAAATTTATGTTAACGCAATCATTCAAAGTTAGATACGGGGAAACAGGGTTTAACAACCGCGTGCCGGTGTGGGTTTTGCAGAATTACGCGCAACAGGCGGCTGCGTTGGATGCTCATAGCATATCCGCCGGCTGGGAAGACCTTTCAAAACACGGCGTAACTTGGGTGCTTATAAAAATACAATTTAAAATTACCGGCGTTATAGAAGGGCTGCAAACGGTAAACGTAAAAACGTGGCATGTATTAAGCGATAAAATAAAAAGCCGCAGAGATTTTGTGTTTTACGACGAACAAGGCAACGAAATAGCAACGGCGGTAAGCTGGTGGCTGGTGTTAGATTTAGAAACGCGCAAAATAGTGCGCACGCCTAAACAAATTTTAGACGGAAGCGGCAACCGTGTAATGGCGTTAAAAGAAACCGAACTGAAAGAGCCGCATTTTGAAAACGCTTTGCCTTTAACCGAAATAGCCATGGTTTCGCGCCTTGAAGATATAGATATGAACGGTCATGTAAACAACGTTCATTTTACAGCTTGGGCGTTTGAAGGGGTGCCGCGGGAAATTAGAAGAAATCAGACTCTTTCCGATATTGTTATAAATTTCAAAGCGGAAGTTTTGGCGGACGAAAAAATAATTATTAAAACGTACGCAAGTTCAAAAAGTTCGTTTTGGCATCTTTTAATTAGAGATTCCGACGGCAAGGAAATTGCGGCGGCCTATACATTATGGTCGTAAAAATTCATTATTTCTTTTTAATTTTACCGGCTTTTTCTTTGGCCTTAATTTTGTCCCACATTTCTATAATATCCTGCGTGTTTTTAACTTTATAATTGCCGAAAATATGCGGGTGGCGGCGGATAAGTTTTTTATTTAACGTTGAAATTATATCGGCTATGTCAAAACTTTTATTTTCTTTGGCTATTTGAGCGTTAAAAACAACCTGCAGCAAAATATCGCCCAGCTCTTCCTCAAGATTTTCCAAATCTTTATTTTTTACCGCAAGACGCACTTCCTCTGTTTCGGAAATTAAATGTTTTACAAGCGTCTCGTACGTTTGCTCTCTATCCCAAGCGCATCCGTTTTTTGCGCGCAGCCGCGCCATAATATTTACCAGCTTCTCAAACTCTCTAAGATATCTTTTCACGAATTCTCAATTCTCCGTTCTCAATTTTCAATTGCCGTTTAAAGCTGTCTGTCCAACGCTCTGTATTGCACGGCTTCCGCAATATGTTCCGGCATTATTATTTCGCTTTGCGCCAAATCCGCAACGGTTCTTGCGACTTTTATTATTTTGTCGTAAGCTCTTGCCGAAAAATTTAATTTTTCAATTGCGGATTTAAGCATGCGCTGCGCGCTGTCGTCTAAAATACAAAACTTTTTCACGTCGCCGGTTTGCATTTGCGCGTTGCAGTGTATTTTACAATTTTTAAATCTTTCATTTTGAATATTTCTTGCGGCAACAACTCTTTTCCTTATTTCTTTAGAACTTTCAGGGTGCGTGTCTTTGCCTATAAGTTCCGAAACTTTCAACGCCGGCACTTCAATGTGAATATCTATTCTGTCTAAAAGCGGTCCTGAAATTTTATTTCTGTATTTTTGAACCTGATGCAGCGAGCACACGCACTCTTTTTGAGCGTTTCCCAAATTGCCGCACGGGCACGGATTCATAGCGGCAATAAGCATAAAAGACGCAGGATAAACAACGCTGCTTTTTGCGCGCGATACGGATATAAATTTATCTTCCAAAGGCTGGCGCAAAATTTCAAGCGCGTCGCGGCGAAACTCCGCAAACTCGTCTAAAAACAAAACGCCGTTATGCGCAAGGCTTACTTCCCCGGGTTTCGGGTTTGTTCCTCCGCCCGCTAACGCTATTGCGGAAGACGTGTGATGCGGACTGCGAAACGCTCTTGAAGTTATAAGCCCGCCGGTAAAATTTTGTCCTGCGGCAGACCATATTTTTGTAGTTTCCACGGACTCTTCAAAAGTCATTTCCGGCAGAATCTGCGGAATTCTTCTTGCTATCATTGTTTTTCCGGAACCGGGAGGTCCGGACATTATAATATTGTGTCCGCCCGCCGCCGCAACTTCCGCGGCTCTTTTTACGGCAAGCTGCCCTTTGACGTCGGCAAAATCATACTCGGTTTTTGTAACAACGTCTTCTTCTTTTGAACGCTTGTAAACAAACGCGTCCTGACGAAGTTCTCCGTTAACAAACTTAACCGCGTCAATAAGATTTTTAAAAGCGAAAACTTCTATGTCGCCGGCAACGGAAGCTTCCTGCCTGTTTGCGAAAGGAACTATAAAATTTTCTATTTTATTTTTCTTTAAAGAAAGAGCTATCGGAAGAACGCCTTTTACTTTTCTTAATTTTCCGTCTAAAGAAAGTTCCCCGATTGCGCAAAAACGCTGTAAATTTTCTTTTTTAATTTTTCCGCACGCGCAAAGCACGCCTAAGGCTATAGGCAAATCGTATATTCCGCCTTCTTTTTTTATATCCGCCGGAGCAAGATTAACCGTAATTTTTTTAGCCGGAAAATCAAACCCTGAATTTTTTAACGCCGCAACAACCCTGTCGCGAGATTCTTTTACGGCGGTATCGGGCAAACCGACTATTGAAAACATAGGAAGTCCGGACGAAATGTAAATTTCAACTTCCACGATACTTGCTTCTATGCCGTTTATAGCCGCGGAATAAATAAGGGAAATCATTAGCTGCTCCGAAAGATAATATGCCAAAGAAGCAGGTTCAAAGTTGTGTTTTTATATTATATAATAAATAGCAGATTTAAAAAACGGAGGACTTACTTATGAAAAAATTTTTAATTGTTTTGTCTGCAATGTTTATAGTTTCTCAAATTGCATTTGCAACGCCGCCCACGGATCAGGAATTTATCATTAAAGCCGGCGTGCAGCCTCAATCAATTTTTTCATTTAACGGCGACGATGCAAACGCAAACGTCGGCGCGGCGGCAGGTTTTGAATATTTCAAATATCTTGGCAACGTTGTGGCGCTTGGCGCCGGAGCAACTTACGATTTGCCGAGAAATTTTAAAGACAGTTCATATTCCGGAGACGTCTCTTTTATGCCCTTATATATAGGTGTAAAAGCGCGCACGCCGCTTAAAGGGCTTGCAGCCAATTACGGATTTATTACTGGCAGAATCGGTTATTCTGCTTTTATTCCAAATGCAAGCTGGATAAAATCTTCCTCCGGCGGGCTTTACTATGCCGGCGGCGTTGGCATAAACATAAGCTGTTTGGTAATAGAAGCCGTTTACGCGGTAAATAATTTTTCTTTTAAATATGCGGCTGATAATAAAACTTACAAAGAAACAGATTCAACCATTTCTCTTTATGCCGGCTTTAAATTTGAATAAACCGTAAAAACAAAAAAAGCCCGCGCGCCGAATGTAAGGCGCGCGGGCTTTTTATTTTATCTTAAATAATTCTTATTTCTTTTCGTCGCTTACAAGTTTCCAAGCATAAGCTCCGCCGATTGCTCCGACTACAGGAGCCAATATGAAAAGCCATACCTGTTTCAAAGCTAAAACGTTTCCGCCGAGGGCTGAAAATATCGCAGGCCCGAAGCTTCTTGCAGGGTTAACCGATGTGCCGGTTATAGGAATAGCTACGATGTGAACTAAAACCAAAGTTAAACCTATTGCAAGTCCTGCAAATTTTACGTTTGCTTTTGAGCTTGTAGAACCCAAAACAACAAGAACAAACAAAGCGGTAAATATGGCTTCAACTATGAAAGGTATCCACCAAATTTGCGCGTTATAAAAGTTCTGTCCGAGGGCGGTAACTTTCAAAGCAAAAATATTTGAAGTTATAAGATACAAAAGGAAAGCGCCAACAATGCCGCCGATAACCTGAAACAAAATGTAAAAACCGGCTTCTTTGGTATTTATTCTTTTGCTAATCCATGCGCCTATTGTAACCGCAGGATTAAAATGTCCGCCCGAAACAGGACCCAACGCGTAAATCATTGCAACAATTGTCAAACCGAAAGCAAATGCTACCGAAAGATTTCCGAAAACAGTAAACGCCGTGCCCAAAACCGCCGCGTTCTGATTTCCGTTAAAAAGAACCGCGAAAACCTGACCTACGTTACCGCTGATAATCTGTCCGCCTACAACCGCGCTGCCGCAACCCATCAACACCAAAAACAACGTTCCAATCAACTCTGCCCAATACGCCTTTTTCATGCTGTCTCCTTTTTGAGATTTCAGACTATTTTTATATCTCACATTTTATAGTGAGTTTTTTATTATTTCCGGAATTTTGTCTTCCGCGCCTATCGCCATTATGTGAACGCCGTCGGCAAAACCGCGAAGTTCTCTAATAATTTCCGCGCAAATTTTTATTCCTTCCGCAAGAGGGTCTTTGGCTGCGTTAATTCTGTCCTGAACGTTTTGCGGAATATTTACGCCGGGCAGCTTCTGCAAAAATTGCATAAACTTTACGGATTTAATAAGCGTAATTCCGGGCAAAACTTTCACGCCGTCATGCTTTATTTTACATAAAAATTTCTTAAATTGCGAGGCGTCAAATATTGTCTGCGTCTGAAAAAATTCCGCACCGGCCTTAATTTTCTTTTCAAACATTAACGCTTGAAGCTCCGCGGGTTCCGCCGACGGGTTAACAACTGCTCCCACGCAAAAATGCGCCGCGCCGCTTAATTTTTTACCCGCCAAATCTACTCCCGTTTCAAGAAGACGAGCGGTTTTTATAAGTTGAATTGTATCCAAATCATAAACTGTTTTTGTGCCGATATATTCGCCGGCGCTTGGGTGGTCGCCGCTTAAAAGCAAAACGTTTTCTATTCCCAAAACGTTCGCGCTTAACAGTTCGGACTGAAGAGCTATTCTGTTTTTATCTCTTGCGGCAAGCTGCATAACAGGTTCTATTCCCATTTCAAGCAGCAGTTTGCACATTGCAAGAGAACCCGCTCTCATAGACGCCCTTTGATTGTCGGTAACGTTTACCGCGTCCAAATCTTTAAGACAAGCGGCTCTTTTTAAAAACAAAGAAACGTCCGTGCCTTTAGGAGGAAAAAGCTCGGCGGTTATTAAAAATTTATTTGATTTTAGTTTTTGTTTAAAGCTCATAATTTATTTGTTGTTTGTTTTCGGTTCAATATAATTATTTAAAAATTTTTCAAGCTTGCCGTTTTGTTTTAATTTTTCAAAAATTAAAACCCACGCGCAGTCTTTTGTTTGATCCGTTTCGCACTTGCCGTTTACAAAGCCGCCGCACGGTCCGTTAACCAAACTTTTGGGGCATCTTGTTCTGGGGCAAATTCCCTGCGTTTCAACTAAAATACAGCTGCCGCAAATGCTGCAAAATTTTTGATATACGCCTATTCTTTCGGTAGAACCCACGTAGTCGGAATTTAACGCGGGTATAATAATTTTTTTTGAAACTTTTTCTACGGATTGGCTGCCTGCGCCGCACGTAAGCGTTAGCACCGCGTCGGCTTTATTAAACGCGTCGTTTTTTATCAAATCTTTTTTTGCAAGGCGCATATCGCAGGCGGAATCTAAAATAAAGCTGCCTAAAACTTTTTTGTTGTTTTTTTCCAACAGCGCTTTAATGTTGTCTATAGCTTTTTGATCGCCGGTGGCGCATTTAGACGCGCAGCTGCCGCAGCCCACGATAAAAATCGTAGTTGCGCCTCCAACGCTTTCAAGTATTTCTGCCTGCTGTTTTTTTTCTGTTATTATCATTATTTTTTGCCGGACAATTTTGAAATTGCTTTCTCAAGCCCAAGTTCGTTTAACGCGTCAAAAAGCTCTATTGCATTTTGTTTAACCGCATCTATTTTTTCTTTATCTTCGCCGTGAAATTTTGAAAGAACAAAATCAGCGGTGTCATTATAAACTTTAGGAATTGGACCTATGCCAAGTTTCATTCTCGGAAAATTTTGCGAATTTAAATGCGTTATAAGGGAATCCGCGCCGTTATGTCCGCCGGCGGAACCCGTTAATCTTAACCTGAATTCCCCAAGAGGAATTGAAAAATCGTCGTAAAAAACAAAAATTTCTTCCGGCTTTATTTTATAGTATTTTGCAAACGCCGAAACGGCAACGCCGGAATTATTCATAAACGTCCGCGGTTTCAACAAGAATATTTTAGAGCCTTTATGCTCCAAAAAAGAAATATCCGCCATATCGTTCCAGTTTTTAAACTCTACAGCTTTGTTTTTTGCTATCTCGTTTAAAACCATGAACCCGAAATTATGGCGGGTATTGTCATACTTGTTTTCAGGATTGCCAAGCCCTACAAAAAGTTTAATCATTTTTTAAAAACTAAATTTTAGAAAGCTTGGAAGTTTTTTAACAACTCCCAAGCTTCTAAAACTTATTAATTTATTTTTTAGCTCCGGCCGCAGGGGCAGCTGCTGCGCCCTCTTCGCCTTCTTTATCTTTCTTGCCTTTAGATATAACTTCCGGCTGCGCGGCTTCCGCTCCAACTGCCGCGTCCGCAGGTTTCTCTTCTTCAACGGCTACGGAAACAATGTGAACGATAAGCGTTGACGGATCCTGAACGTATTCTACTCCGTCAAGTTTGGGAAGAGCCGCAATTGTAACGCCCTGCCCAATTCCCAACGCGCTTACGTCAACGTTGATTTTCTGCGGAATGTTTGTAGGAAGCGCTTTTACTTCAACTTCTCTGACTATAAATTCCATAACTCCGCCGAAATTCTTAACTCCGTCCGCAACTCCGTCTATGTGGATAGGAACTTTAACGTCAACCTTATCCGTAAGAGATATTGCCTGAAAATCAATGTGAATGGGAGCCTGCGTTAAAATATCTCTCTGAAGAGATTTAACGATAGCCGCTTTTTTTCCGCCTGAGAAATTTAAGCTTAAAACTACGTTGGCGCCGTACTGTTCTATAGCGGCAAGAAATTCTTTAGAATCTACTATTAATGATTCCGGCTTAATTCCTTTTCCGTAAAACACCGACGGAATTTTTCCGCTTTTTCTTGCAAGTTTCAATTCTTTAGCGGAACCTGCGTGTCTTTCCTGAACCGACAAAATTACTTCCTTCATGTTACTCTCCTTGGATAAGGTAATAGATAGGTTTTGCAACCTTCTAAAACTTCTCATTTTAACTGCTTATTTTTTAACCGCTTGTTACTATAAAAACAAAGCGCTTATTGACTCGTCGTTTGAAATTCTCATTATGGCTTCGGCTAACATTGAAGCTATGCTTAAAACAACCATTTTATCGTTAGGTCCGTCTTTTGAAAGAGGAATGGAATCCGTTATCACAAGCTCCTCAATGCATGAATCCTGAATTTTTTGTTTTGCGCTTCCGGATAAAACTCCGTGAGAAGCGGTGGCGTAAACTTTTGCAGCGCCCTTTTCTTTTATTGCGGCGGCAACTTTTGTAAGCGTGCCGGCGGTATCAACCATGTCGTCCAAAATTATACAGGTTTTATCTTTAACGTCGCCGATAATATTCATAATTGCCGCTTCGTTGGGACGCGGTCTTCTTTTATCTACAATTGCCAAATCCGCGTTAAAATGTTTTGCAAACGCTCTTGCTCTTTCAACGCCGCCGGCGTCAGGAGAAACGATAACAACGTCCTGCAGTTTCTTTTCCTGAAAATGCGTTAGAATTACCGGCGTTCCGTAAAGGTGATCTACGGGAATATCAAAAAATCCCTGAATTTGTCCGGCGTGCAAATCCATAGTTAAAACTCTTGTAATGCCCGCCGTAGCAAGCAAATTTGCTACAAGTCTTGCCGTTATCGGCACTCTGGGTTCTGATTTTCTGTCTTGTCTGCCGTATCCGTAGTAAGGCATAACAGCCGTAATTCTTTTTGCGGACGATCTCTTTAACGCGTCTGCAATTATAAGAAGTTCCATAAGATTTTCGTTAACAGGGGAAGAGGTCGGCTGAATAATATAGCAATCCGCGCCTCTAACGTTGTCAACTATTTTTACCTGAATTTCGCCGTCGGAAAATCTTCCGACTTTTACTTCGCTTAATTCAGTGCCCAATTTCTTTGTTATCTGTTTTGCAAGTTCAACGTTGGCGTTGCCGGAAAGAATTTTCAGTTTCATTTATATAATCCTTTTGAAGATAAAAAATCAACGAAAAATTGTTAATTCTATATTTTCAATTTTTAATTATTTTTCTTTTGTGTTCTTGTCTTGCTCTGGCTATTGCAAGCTTTCCCGCCGGAATATCTTTTGTTATCGTTGAGCCCGCGGCTATAAGCGCGCCCTTGCCTATATTAACGGGCGCCACAAAATTTACGTTTGACCCGACAAAAGTTCCCGAACCTATAACAGTTTGATGTTTATTTTTTCCGTCGTAGTTGCAGGTTATGGTGCCTGCGCCGATATTTACCGATTCGCCTATTTCCGCATCGCCTATATAAGACAAATGATTTACTTTAGAATTTTTTGCGATAACGGCTTTTTTAGTTTCGCTGAAATTGCCCACTTTAACGTTATCTTTTAAAACCGTTCCCGGACGAATATGCGCAAACGGACCTATTTTTACGTTTTTACTTATTTGCGCGCCGTTAATATAAGAATAAATTATTTCAGAACCGTCGCCGATTTTAGAGTTTTTTATAAAACTTGCGCCTTCAATAACGCAGCTCTCGCCGATAACGCAGTTTTCGGCAATAAACGCTCCCGGATACAAAACGGTGTCGCGCCCTATTTTTGCGTCGGACGAAACATAAACGTTTTCAGGATTTATTATTGTTACGCCGCCGGATAAAAGCTGCGCGATTTTTTCTTTAAGCGCAATTTTTTCCGCATTAGCCAAATCTTTTCTATCGTTAACGCCTTGAACTTCAAAAGCGTTTTGCGTTGCATAGGTTGCGGCTTTTTTGCCGGATTTTTTTAAAATTTCCACGGTGTCGGTTAAATAATACTCTTTTTTAGCGTTATTAGGTTTAACTTTTAAAAGAGCGTTCCAAATATTTTTATCAAAAACGTATATTCCGGAATTAATTTCTTTAACAAGTTTTTCAGACGCCGACGCGTCTTTTTCTTCAACTATTTTTTCAAGGAGCGTTTCGTTCTTTATTATGCGACCATAACCAAACGGATTGTTAACCGTTGCCGCCAAAACAGAAACGGAAGCTTTGTTTTTATCTAAACTTTTTATAAGAGCGGCAAGCGTTGCGCTTTGAACAAGAGGAACGTCGCCGCTTAAAACCAAAATATTGCCGCCGTAATTTTTAAACGCCGGCTGCGCCTGCATTAAAGCGTGCGCCGAACCAAGCTGTTTATTTTGGTAAACTATTTTTATTTTTTTATTGTTTAAAGAATTTAAATATTTTTCAACTATTTCGGACTTGTGCCCCAAAACAACGACTATATTTTCAGGATTTAATTTCAATACGGAATTTATAACTCTTTCTATTAAAGGTTTTCCGGCAAGCTTATGCATAACTTTCGGCAACGCAGATTTCATTCTCGTCCCCGCGCCCGCCGCAAGTATAACCGCTGAAAATTTTTTCATTTATATTTTTTCCTATCAGACAAAACCCGCACAAATTTTTTGCAAAGTATTTTAAAAACACTCTCGCTATTCGCCTTCGGCGCGCGTTCCACGCGCTTCTACGGCGCAATCCGTCTTCAATTTTATTTTAGTCTGCGCAATAAATCACATATCTTACTGTAGAAAATCGGGCTTGTCGCGTCATAGCGTAGCGAAGACGGACTCCGGGACTAGGATTCGAACCTAGACAAATGGCTCCAAAAGCCATTGTGCTACCATTACACAATCCCGGAATCAGCGTTATTTTTTAGGTTCGCGGGTTTGTCCGCATTCCGTCTATTTTAATTCTTCTTTAACCTGATTTTTGTATTCGTCAAGAACGAGTTTTTCAAGCTCCGCCCTAAACTCGCCGTTTATCGGATGGCATATATCTTTGAAAGTGCCGTCGTCTCTTTTCCTTGAGGGCATACAGAGCATATAATTACCCCCCCCCCCGAATTTTTTATAATTCTTAAATTGTGCACGACAAAACAGTCGTCAAAAGTTACGGCGGCGTAAGCTTTAAGTTTATCTTCGTTTTTGGGAAAAACTTTTATCTCGGTTACTTTCATCTGTCATCCCTATTGTTAATGAGTTTCACAAAACCGAATGAACTGTCCATGTTTTCCACGGATATTCACTCAGCTTAAATTGTATGTTTTTCAATTGAGATGCAGATTCAAAGATGCCGTAAACAGTTGCGCCTGAGCCTGACATAAGGCTTGCGCAGCCCAATTGGGTTAAGACTTGTTTTATTTCAGCTATCTGCGGATAATCCGGCAAAACAAACTCTTCAAGTCTGTTAAAGCAGCTGTCAAAAGCGTCTTTTGTATTAAAAGAACCATCGCAAATTAGCGTTTTGATTTTATTAATTTTTCTTTGATTTGTCAACGGGAATTTGATTTTTTTATACACCCCTGCCGTAGGAACCCCAAAACCCGGGTTTACAAGAACTATCCCTATGCCTTCTATTGCTTTAAGCGGCGTAACAATATCGCCTATTGCTTCGCATAAAGCCGTGCCGCCTGTAAGAAAAAAAGGAACGTCCGCGCCAAGTTTTGAAGCTATATTTTGAAGCTCTTCTTTTTCAATATTGAGCTTCCAAATTTTTACAAGAGCCTTAAGAGCGGCGGCCGCATCGGAAGAGCCTCCGCCAAGACCCGCGCCGGTTGGAATTTCTTTTTTTAGAAAAATTTTCACGCCGGCTTTAACGCCGTAGCGCTCTTTTAAAACTTTTGCCGCTTTAAAAACTATATTGCTTTCGTCTGACGCTAAATTTTTATCGCTGCATTCAAGCTCTATGGCGCTTTCTGAAAGTTCAAAAGAAAGTTCGTCATACAAGCTTATCGTTTGCATAATCGTTTCAAGATTATGGTAACCGTCCGGCCTTTTGCCCGTAATTTCCAGAAAGAGGTTAACTTTTGCCGGCGCTTTTAAATTAATTTTCATTTTTTATTTTCTGCGGGCTTAATAAAAAACGTAAAATTTTTTGTTTCAAACGAAGCCTTTGCTTTAGATTTGCCGGAGCGGACGACAATTTTTTTCGGCAGCCACGACGCGGCAAAAGCTCCGTAATTTGACAGCTCCGCAACGTTTTGCCCTTTTGTAATTTTTTCTATGTAAGCCGTATCAATATCTAAAACCAGCTCGTATTCTCCGGATTTATAAATAAGTTTTTTTCCTTTTTGCGTAACCTGCGCGTCTGAAAAATGTCTGTAAAAATCTTTGCTTAAAATTTCTGCGGCAAAACTTATAACTTCGCTATATTCTTTCGGCACCGCGGTTTCAAGAGCTTTGGGTTCGTAAATTATTTCGCCGTCTTTTATGTAAATTTTTGCTCCGCCCATAATATTTCCCGGAATTTCAATAACCGCGCTTTCGCCTCGCACAAAACTAAATTGCACGTATGTTTTTTTGCCTATTATTCCCGAAGAAAAATTTGCCGTCCAGCCTGCCTTTACGGAAAACACTTTTAGAAAATTGCTTTCGCTTCTTAAAAGCATTTGTTTATACAGCTCTTCTTTCGGCAGTTCTTTTTGCACGGCGTCCAACTTTTCTTTAACTGTCGCGTCGCGTTTCATATCGTAAGATAAAACGTAAGAAACCCACGCCTCGCCGAACCTGCCGAGAGCTTTGCACACATCGCCGAGATGGTCGTAAATTAACGGGTCTCTGGACATTGACGCCGCCGCCATAAGCGCCTGCTTTGAAAGTTCGTATTTGCCCTGCTTAAAATAAAGCCAGCCGAGAGAGTCAACGTATGCGCCGTTTTTAGGGTCAATTTTTAAAGCTCTTTCAATATACTCCTGCGCGCGGTCAAATTTTATATTTCTGTCGGCGTAAATGTAACCCAAATGGTTAAGCGCTTTTGCATTTTCAGGATTTAACTCTATAACTTTCAGAAGCGCTTTTTCGGAATTTTCATAATCGTTTTTCTTTTCGTAGGCAGCCGCCATAAAAAAATACGCGTCGGCAAAATCCGGAGACAAAACCGAAACTTCTTTCAACACGTTTAAAGCTTTGTCATATTTTGCCCAGTCTAAATAATTAAGCGCGGACATATACAGCACTTCAACGTTAGACGGCTCTTTTTTTAAAGCTTTTTGAAATTGTTTTTCCGCCTTGGCATACTCTTTTAAAAGCGAATAAAAATATCCCGTTTTGGAATACAAAATAACGTTTTCTTCCAAAGAAGAAACATACTCAAACTCTTTTAACGCTTCGGGAATTTTCCACTCTTTTTCATAAACAGTTCCAAGCCAGTAGCTTGCCGCTTTTAATGCGTCTGCGTTATCGCTTATTTCTTTTGCGGCAAGCAAAGTTTCTTCAGCGGTTTTCAAATCGTTTATTTCAAGATAGCATCTGCCCATAAAAATGTAGGCAAACGGATTGTCCGGAAAAACTTCTATATATTTTTTATACTCTTTTATAGCCAAATCAAACTTTTTTTCGCTTTCGTAAATTCTGGCTTTAGACATGTATGAATCAACGACGGACGAATTCAAAGCGACGGCTTTATCAAGAGACTTTAAAGCGTTTTTATTTTGCCCCAGCTTTTCCTGAACCAGCGCAAGCTGCAAATAGCCCGCGACGGAATCCGGCTGCTGTTTTAAAAATTTATTCCAGTAATCCGCCGATTTAAGAAGATCGTTATATGTGGAATAATGCGACGCAAGATATACCATTGCGGTTTCGTTGTCCGGATCTAATTGAAGAGTTTTATCCCAAAAATCTTTCGCGGTTGAGGAATCGTTTGCCACCGCGTAAAAAGTTCCTAAAAAAACTGCAGTCTGGGGATTGTTTCCGTCAAGCTCGTCCACTTTTTTGGCAGCTTTATAAGCAAGCTCTTTATTTCCTGTTTGCAAATACATATACGCCAAATTTTGATATGCGGGCAACGCCGACTGGTCTAAAGAGATAACTTTCTCGTAATCTTTTTGCGCTTTAAGAGTTTGTCCGGCTTTAAGATCAAGCATGCCTTTGATAAACTCTCTGTAAGCGTCATAGTTTGACGCGTAAGATATTGTCGCCGTAAAAATTGATATTGCAGCAGCCGTAATAATTTTTTTCATTGTAAATTTTTCCTCAACAAAAGCGCATCTTTATTTTTGTAATATTTTTTACGCACGCCTATCTGCTCAAAGCCCGCGGAAAAATAAAGTTTTTTTGCCGCTTCGTTATCCGAACGCACGTCAAGAAATACGGCTTTTGAATTTTCTTTTTGAGATTTTGTTATTACGTCGGCAAGCATAGCTTTAGCGTAAGAACGTCTTCTGCGCAGCGGGCAAACGGCTATATTTAATATTTCAGTTTCGCCGGCTATAATCCAATAAAGACAATATCCCGCCACCGCGCCGTTTTCAAGCGCTACTTTAAAATTTACTTTTTTATTAGACGCCGACGCTATAAACATGTCCTGCGTCCACGGGCGTTCAAAAGAGAGTTTCTCTATTTCAATTATATCATTTAAGTATTTGCGGGAAAAATCAGCTAACTTCACCGCAAACCTTTCTTTGCGTTTTTGGCGGCAAAAACAATTGCCGCAATCATAGCGCTTTCATCGGCAATATTTTTACCGGCTATATCGTAAGCCGCGCCGTGCCCGGGAGAAGTTCTTACAAACGGCAGCCCCGCGGTAACGTTTACTATTTTTTTTGCGTCTATACATTTTAACGGTATCATAACCTGATCGTGATACATGCCGCAGAGCAAATCAAACTCTCCGTTTTTAGTTTTAAGCCACGCGGAGTCCGCCGGCAGAGGACGCGAAACATTAAAACCCTTTGCCGCAAGAATTTTACACGCCGGCGCAATTATTTTTTTCTCCTCGCCGCCAAGTATGCCGTTATCTCCCGCATGAGGGTTTAACGCGCACACTGCAATTTTTAACGCCTTATCAAAACCGGCGGCAAGCGTTACCGTTTCAACAATATCTTTTGTTTTTAATTTTTTTGAAACTTCGGAAAGCGGAATATGTCTTGTAACCATAACGCTTAAAATTTTTCCGCAAACCATCATCATTGCAATTTCAGGGCTTTTTGTAAGCGCCGCAAGCAGCTCCGTATGCCCCGGATATTTAACGCCGGCAAGCTTTAAAGATTCTTTTGAAACCGGCGCCGTTACAAGCGCCAAGGTTTCGCCTTTTAAGCAATACTCAACCGCTTTTTCAATTGCGCCCAAAGCCGCAAGCCCCGCTTTTTTTGAAGCAACGCCCGTTTTAATTTTTCCGATTTTTGACGCAGCAATAAAGTTATGCTTTTTAAAAAAACCGGCAAAACGCGCGTCGCCAAAAATTATAGGGCTGCAAACTCTTTGAACTTCCAAAGAATTTACAGCCCTTAATGTTATTTCAAAGCCTATTCCCGCAGGATCTCCTAAAGTAATAGCAAGACGGGGTTTAGACATATTCTTACCTGTTTATTTTTATCTGGGCGTTGTCTCTGAGTTTTGCAAAATAATCCGCAACGGCTTTTCTTTCCGCAACCTGAAGCAAAGCGTTTTGAATATCCGATTTAACTTCTTCGTAAGTTACCGGAGTATCCCTTGGCGCGGTTTTTCCTTCAACTTTTACAAAATAGTATCCGATATTTGTTTTTATCGGGTCTTTTGTATAGCCGCCTACGTTAAGTTTGAAAACTGCGCTGTCAAGGGCTGAAGATACTACGCTTAAATCGCCTTTTGCAACTGCGCCTGCGTCTCCGCCGTTAGCTCTAAGAGCTTCGCTGGAATTATATTTGCTTGCGACAACCGCAAAACCCTGCCCCTCTTTAAGAGCATCTTTTGCTTCGCTTACGCGGTTTTGCGCGGCTTTAAGTTCGCTGCCGGACAACCCTTGAGTATTTATAGCTATAATTCTTATTTTGGCCTGCTCGCCGGACGCTCTTTTTACAAGACGGGCAATTTCTCCCGCTAAAGCGTCGTCTTCTTTTGAAAGACCTGTTTTTGCGTTATCGTTTTTAACTTTCAACATTACCTTATCGTAGAAAGCTCTTGTTTCGCTTTCTGACGGAGTTTTCATCTGGCTAGCCGCGTTTTGCGTGATAAGTTTTCTTGCGGCAAGTTGATCTTTTATAGAGCTTTCAAACTTTGCAAGAGTAATGCCTTCTTTTTTAAGTTCCGCGTTAAATGCGGCATCGGTTAAGTTCTGGCTTTTTTTAACCTGATTTACCGCGTCCTGAATTTCTTTCGCAGAAACTTTAATACTCTGTTTTTTTATCGCCTGCTTTACAAGAACCTCGTCAATCTTCTGACTCAAAACGTAATCTTCAAGCTTTTTTATATTTTCCGCAGTCTGTTCCGCAGCCGGAGTTTGCGCTTTAAACTGCTGCAATACAGGAGCAAGCGCTTCGTTATATTCCGACTCAAAAATAGCTTCGTTGTTTACTACGGCTACCGTTTTATCGCTTGCCGCAAAAACCGCGGTTGCGCAAACAAACGACATTGCCGCAATTGAAATAACTTTTTTCAACATAATTTCTCCTTTACCGGACAAAATATTATTTATTTGACGGCAAATCGTAATTAACTTTTACGTTAAGTTTTTTGTTTTCGTCGGCAAACCACTGGTCAAATCTTTCTTTCTCAATAATTCCCTTAATTTCCGCAGCCGCTTTTTCAAACGATACGCCGGGAAGAGTCTTTTCGGAAACTTTATATATTATATGGTATCCGTAAGAAGTTTCAACTATTCCTGAAAGTTCGCCTTTTTTAAGATTTAAAGCCGCAACTTCAAACTCTTTTACAAGAGCTCCTCTTTTGAAAGGTCCGATAAGTCCGCCTTTAGAAGCTGACGCTGCGTCTTGAGAAACTTCTTTTGCAACTTTGTCAAAACTTTCGCCCGACTGAAGTCTTGCAAACGCGCTTTCCGCCTGCTCTCTTGTAGGAACAAGAATATGTTTAACCGTATATTCTACCGGTTTGTCAAACAAAGCTTTGTTTGCATCGTAATAAGCTTTTATGTCCGCATCGGTTGCGGTAATGCTTGCCTGCAATTCGGGAACGTACGCTTGTATTAAAAGTCCGTTTTTATATTCTTCAAACTGTCTTTTCTGTTCTGCTTCAAACGCTTTGACGGCGTTTTTATATTCGTCTTTTTTAGCTACGCCTGCGTCTTTTGCGGCTTCAATAACTATTCTTTCTCTTACGACAGCGTCTATAAACTGTTTTCTTCCTACGGGAGTGTTAACATACTCCTGATAGTTAGGAGGGGTCTGCGCAAGCTTCTCGTTAAGAGAGGCTTCCGTTATTTTTGATCCGCCGACTTTTGCCACAACATCTCCGTTACTGCATGCGCCAAGACCAACTGCTGCAAAAAGCACTGCCAAAAACACTTTCTTCATTATAATCTCCTTTGATACGTTTTATGTTTTTCAACACATTGTCAGATTCTACAACTTTACAATATAATAGTCAAACAAAATACACTTTCAGTTTCCTCAAGAAATCTTTTAAAAAATCCGCGCTTTCGCGTTTTATTTCGCTCTTGTTAAGCTTGAAAGCGTAATGTCTGCCGCTTAAAAACTCAATCATGCCTGAAAAATTTTTGATAAGTGCGGCAACATCCGCTTTTGAGAAATCCGCGTCCGCGCAAAAGTAAACGTATATATATTTTGAATCTTCGGAAATTCTGTCTATATTTAATTTTACAGCCTCTATTCTTAAAGCCGCTATTTGAAACAGCATTTGCGTTTGCGGAGGAATTTTGCCGAAACGGTCTGCAAGTTCCGTCTTTATTTTTTCCAGTTCGTCAAAATTTTTAGCGTCCGAAAGTTTTCTGTAAAACAGTATTCTTATATCTTCCTGTTCAATATACTCTTGAGGTATTAACGCATTAACGCGCAAATCTATTTCAGTTTCGGAAGTTTTTTTGGCGGACGAAGCTTCGCCTTTTATCTTTTTGCCTTCTTGCTCAAGAAGTCTTGAAAACATTTCGTAGCCTATGTCGCGCACAAAACCGGATTGGCTTGCGGAAAGAATCCCTCCCGCGCCTCTTATTTCCAAATCTTTAAGCGCAAGTCTGAACCCCGAACCAAGCTCGCTGAACTCTTTCATGGCTTCAAGCCTTTTTACAGCCTCGCCGCTTAAAGTTTTGTCTTTATAAAACAAATAGCAATACGCTTTTCGGCGGTCTCTTCCTATTCTTCCGCGAAGCTGGTAAAGCTGCGACAACCCGAAATTTTCGGCCTCTTCAACTATCATGGTATTTACCGACGGAATATCTATTCCCGACTCTATAATAGTTGTGGCTATAAGAACGTCAATTTCCATATTTGTAAATTTATACATTATTTCTTCAATATCTTTTGCGTGCATTTGCCCGTGAATTACGCCCACGCGCGCGGCGGGAGAAAGTTTTTTAACTTCTTCGGCTTTTGTGAGAATTGTTTCAACTTTATTGTAAACGTAAAAAACCTGCCCGTTTCTGGAAAGTTCCGCATTAATTATATTTTTTATAAGTTTCTCGTCGTAAAGAGAAAGCGCGGTTTCTATGGGAAGCCTTCCGAACGGCGGCGTTTCTATAACCGACAAATCTCTAAAACCGGAAAGCGCCGACGACAAAGTTCTTGGTATAGGCGTTGCCGAAAGCATTAAAACGTCAACGTCGGCTTTCAACTTTTTTATTTTTTCTTTCTGTTTAACGCCGAAACGGTGCTCTTCGTCCACAATTAAAAGCCCGAGTTTTTTAAACTCAACGTCTTTTTGCAGCAGTCTGTGGGTGCCTATAACAATATCCGTTTGCCCGTTTTTTAAGCTTTCAATTATTGTTTTTTGCTCGGACTTGCTTTGAAATCTGCTAAGCGCCGCAATTTTAGTGGGAAAAGGCGAAAGCCTTCCGGAAAAAGTATTAAAATGCTGGCGCGCCAAAACCGTTGTTGGAACTAACACCGCCGCCTGCATTCCGTTTTGCACAACTTTAAACGCGGCGCGCACGGCAACTTCGGTTTTTCCGTAACCCACGTCGCCGCAGACAAGACGCTCCATAGGGTAAGGTTTTGAAAAATCTCCCTCAACGTCTTCAATGGCTTTAAGCTGGTCGGGAGTTTCGTCGTAAGCAAACGCGTCGGAAAGCTCTTTTTCCCACGGCGTTTGCACGCTGAAAGGCGCGCGCGACACTTTGCTTCTTTGAGCGTAAAGATTTAAAAGTTCTTTGGCAAATTCCGCCGCCGCTTCGCGCGCTCTGGATTTTACTCTTTCCCACGCAAGCGTGTCCATAGAATAAAGTTTCGGACGCACGCCTTCGGCGCCTATATATTTTTTTACTGTTTTTATTTCATCCGGCGGAACGTAGAGTCTGTCGCCTTTGGTGTATTCTATGCAAAGATATTCGCTTGACCTGTCTTCTCTGGCAATAGTTTTTAATCCTGCGTAGCGGCCGATTCCGTATTTTTCGTGAACCACATAATCGCCGGCGGAAATTTCCCAAATTCCCTCAAGCCTTCTGCCGCCTTTAATTTTAGGGAAACTTACAGGGCTTTTTTTATAAAGCATCTCGCGGCTTGAAACATACGCAAGTTTTTGGTTTTCAATGTAGAAACCTTTTGAAAGATTGCCAAACACAAATTCCGGCGCGGCGTAACTCCAGCCGCTATCGTGAAAAATATCGGAAATTCTTTCGCGCTCGCCTTCGTTTGCAAAATAAATTTTTATTTTAACGCCGTCCTGCGCAAACGCTTTGAGAGAGTTAACAAAAAACTGCGCATCGCCGGAAAAACCGGTAAAAGATTTATATCCCTGATATGCGGCTTTAGAGTTTAACGCGTCATTTATAATGATATTGAAATTGTTATATTCTTTTTCTTCGGCTGCCGAAATTGCATAATCAAAAAACAAAACAGCTGCGTCTTGGACGTTATTTTCACTTTCCACTTTCCGCTTTTCACTTTGTCGTTTGAAATATTCTTTTATAGTTGCGGAGTTTTCGGAGATGTTCGCGGATAAAATTTTAATTTCGTCGGCAAAAGAGTTTGACAGCTGGCTTCCCGGGTCAAAAGTTCTTAAAGCTTCAACAGTTTCATATTCAAAAAGTATTCGCACTGGAGCGTCGCCGGCGGCAGGCCACACGTCAACAATATCGCCGCGAACCGCAAATTGAAGTTTATCTTCAACAAACGGAACTCTTTCATAGCCGAAGGAAATCAACTTTTGAACTATTTCCTCAAGCCGCAAATTTTCATTTTGTTTAATTATAAAAGAGTTTTGCGCATTTGGCGCGGCAACCGGCAGCTTTGAGGAAACATCGCTTGCGCACACTATAAAATTTTTAAGGGTTTTTATTTTGTCGGCTGTTTGGGCTCTTAATTGAGCGTCGTCCGAGGGGAAAAGCAAAACGTCAATTTTAGAATTAACTATTGGTTTTGATTGGATTGCCGCATCAGCTTTTCCGGTTTGCAATAACGACGAAAAAGCTTTTACGTCTTCATAAAAGGAGTTTAACTTTTCGTCTTTAACAAAAGCAAAAACGCGCAAACCTGAATTTTGACCGGTAGTCGTAATTTCAGATATGCGTCTTATCAAAAAATGGGCTTTACTTCCGCCCGAAACGCCTGATATGTATTCTTTGCTCATTTTTTACTGAAAGTTTTGCGGCTGCCGAAAACTGCGCAGCCGCAAAAAGATTAACATAAAACTAAAAGCTAATAGAAACTTAAAAGCTTAATAATTATCCGCCAGCTCTTCCATATACGCTTTCGGGTGCAGGCATGCGGGGCATTTTTCAAGAGCTTCTTTTGATGTGTAAATGTATCCGCAGTTTCTGCATTTCCATTTTATTTCGTGATCTTTTTTAAATACTCTTTCGTTGGCAACATTGTCCAAAAGTTCAAGATATCTTAATTCGTGATGCTTTTCGGCAATAGAAACTCTTCTCCAGCATTCCGCTATATCAGGAAACCCTTCTTTGTCCGCAACTTCGGCAAATTTAGGATAAAGAGTTGTGTGCTCTTCATTTTCGCCTGCCGCAGCCGCTTTTAAATTTGCAGCCGTTTCGCCGATAATTCCCGCGGGAAAACCTGCGGTAATTTCAAGTTCGCCGCCTTCCAAAAATTTAAAAAATCTTTCGGCATGTTCTTTTTCGTTGTCGGCGGTTTCCGTGAAAATTGCCGATATCTGCTCAAACCCTTCTTTTTTTGCTTTTGAAGCGAAATATGTGTAGCGCATTCTTGCCTGAGATTCGCCCGCAAAAGATTTCAACAAGTTTTTTTCCGTTTCTGTTCCTTTAACCGATTTACCCATTTGTTTCCTCCGTTTTAACGACAAAGTTTAATTAACGACCATAGTAAAATTTTGGGGTTGCTCATTTAACTTTTCATTTTAAAAAGATATAGAGAACATCCAATATTTAGCAACCATGGATCCCGTATAAAAACACTACGGGATGACACTTTGTGTCACTTTGTTTTAATTTTATTTTATTTCTATTTCATTAAACCAGCGTCCGTGCACGTTGCAGTTTTCAATAACCTGAACTTTTCCTTTAGCGCCGCCTTTTAAATGGACAACAGCCGCAGGATTTACGTCTGAAGTTAACTCTACCCACGATATAAATTTATTGTCAAGATAAAAAGTTATGTTGGTAATGTGATGTTCCGGCAGGGCGGGATGAAGAATTTCGCCTATTTTTACGTGCACGTCAATGCAGCCTGCGCCCGCAATAAGTCCGCATTTTTCAACAACGGTAAAAGCGGGAATATGTTTTTTTTCGCTCTCGCCTTTTTCGGCTATAAAATCCGGAGTTTTATAAGCGTCTTCTTTTTCTTCAAAAGCGTTTTTCATATGACAAATAGGACAATCATCGGTTTTCCCGTCAAGAGCCACATAACCGCAAAGCTTGCAAACTAATCCTTTCATTTAATCCCCCGTTTAACGGCAAAGTTAAAAGCAAAAAGCGTAAAGCGGAATTAACGGCAAAACCTTTGGTTTATTTATTTCACTTTTTACTTTTCACTTCTTACGTTGCTTTTATTTTTTTGGCAAACTCTTTTCCGGCTTGGAAACATTTGTCCAGCTCTTCCTGCGTTGAAGCAAAAACAACTTTTACAGGTTCGCCAAACTCCGCGATATTTCCTACGGTGTCCTGTATATCCTGCACGGCTTCGCCGCTCCAGCCGTAAGAACCAAAAGCAAACGCTTTACGATTTTTTGCTTTAGAACCTTTCAAAAAATGCAAGAAACCGGCTATAACGGGAAGCATTTCGCCGTCGTGCGTTGAAGAGCCGAAAATGAAACCTTTTGCGTCAAGCATATACGCCGCAATATCCGTTCTGTCTGTTTTTGTAACGTCAAACAATACCGCGTCAACGCCTTCGGACGCTATGCCTTCCACAATTTTTTTTGCCATAGCTTCGGTTGATTTCCACATGGTTTCAAAAACTACGGCTATTTTATTTACCGTAGAATTTTTAGACCAGAAAAGATATTTTTCCATAACTTCCGGAATATATTTTCTTAACACAAGCCCGTGACTTGGCGCTATAAGTTCTATCTGTAAATTTAATTTTGCGATAGCCGCAAGTTTTGCCGCAAGAACCTGACTGAACGGCCATAAAATATTTGCGTAATATTTTTGCAGTTCGTCCATAAAAGCCGCGTAATCTACTTCGTCGTCAAAAACTTTATCGGTTGCGTAATGCTGACCGAAACCGTCGTTGGAAAACAAAATTTTATCATACGCCGAATACGTAAACATATTGTCCGGCCAGTGAAGCATTGCAGCGTCTATAAAATCTAAAGTTCTTTTTCCGATATTTACGCTTGCCCCGGACTTTACGCTGGTCCAATTTTTTGCCTGCACGCCGTAATATTTTAAAAGACCCGCCCTTGCTTTTTCCGTGCCGTAAAATTGCGCGTTCGGGCAGAGTTTAACAATTTCGGGAAAGCCTCCGGAATGGTCAGGCTCTATATGATTTATAATTACAACTTCTATTTTTGAAGGGTCTGTTACGGCTTTGATGTTACCCAGCCACTCTTTTTGAAAGCCGTCGCGGACAGTATCTATTAAAGTTATTTTTTCGTCCATAATAAGATAAGAATTATATGTTACGCCTCTTTTTGTAACGTAGGTATAACCGTGAAAATGTCTTTCATCCCAATCTATTGCGCCTACCGAATAAACGTTTTCTTTAATTATGCGCGCGCTCATATTTTATTCCTTATTTTTTAATTTTGCAGCCGCGCACGACGGACATTTGTCGTATTCGGCCAAATATTCGGCTTGGCAGTCCGGACATATTTTTACATTACTTTTAACGCCGCAAGGCTTACAAAATTTCGGGCTGAAACATCCGTTTTTAAGCTCGCTTGAACAATGCGGGCATGAGCAGTTTTTATTTCCCATGTTTTTTCTCGTAATCTTCTATAGCTTTGTGAAGCGCATCCGCGCCCAAATTAGAACAGTGCATTTTGTTTGGAGGAAGTCCGCCAAGCTCCGCGGCAACGTCGGCGTTTGTAATCTTTAAAGCTTCTTGGACGGTTTTGCCTATTGCCATTTCCGAAACCATTGAAGACACGGCAATAGCCGCGCCGCAGCCGAAAGTTTTAAACTTCACGTCTTCAAGTTTATTGTCTTTAATTTTTACGTAAAACGTCATCATATCTCCGCAAACCGGGTTGCCTACTTCGCCAACTCCGTCGGCGTCTTTTATTTCGCCCACGTTTCTGGGATTAGCGAAATGATCCATAACTTTTTCAGAATAAAACGGCATACTTACTCCTTTATAATTAGCAATTAGAATAAAAATTTTAAACTTGCTCCTTGCTCCTTCCTACTTGCTACTTTTTAACTACTCTTCTATATCGCAGTGATCATGGTCGTGGTCAAAATCCGTTCCGGGACCGGCTTTTTTTCTTTCTCCGGTTTTTACAAAATGAGAATATAACGGCGACATATCTCTTAATCTTTGCACTATTTTCGGGAATTCTTCCAAAACATAATCTATCTCGCCTTGAGTATTATATTTTGAAAGCGTAAATAAAATTGAGCCTTGACCTACGGCAACGTCAACGTTCATGGCATTTAAAACATGCGAGAGTTTTAAATTTTTATTGGCGCACGCGGACCCCGAAGCCGCCATTATGCCTTTTGCGTCAAGAAGTAAAAACAAAGACTCGCCCTCCACAAACTCTACCGAAAAATTCACGTTTCCCGCAAGACGATTTTCGCCGGCTGCAGCTCCGTTTAAATATATGTTTTCTATTTTTTCCTGCAAACCTTTTATAAGTTTATTTCTTAACGTTTCAAGATGCGTTTTATTTTTTGCGAGTTCCGCTTTTGCTATTTCGCAGGCTTTTGCAAAACCTGCAATTGCAGGAATATTTTCCGTGCCCGCGCGTTTTGAAAATTCCTGAACTCCGCCGTCAAGCTGCGGGATAATTTTTGCTCCTTTTTTAATATACAGCGCCGCCGCGCCTTTTGGCCCGTAAATTACCGACGAAGAAAAACTTAACGCGTCAACGCCCAAATCTTTAACGTCAACGGGAATTACTCCCGCCGCCGCAACGGCGTCCGTATGAAAAACGGCTTTACTGTTTTGCTTGGTTAGCTGCGCCAACTCTTTTATATTTTGAATTGTTCCGACTTCGGTATTTGCAAGCTGTATTGACACAAGAATTGTGTCGGGCCTTAAAGCTTTTTGCAAATCTTCCGCAAGAACGTTTCCTTTATTGTCAACCGGAAGATACGTTGCTTCAAAACCTTCTTTTTCAAGTTTCTTCACGGAATTTAATACGGAAAAATGTTCTATTTGCGACACTATTATATGCTTGCCCGAAAGTTTCAAAGCGTTTGCTATACCTTTTAACGCAAGATTATTTGACTCCGTGCCGCATGAAGTAAAAATAATTTCATTGGTATCGGCATTTATAAGCTCCGCAACTTTGCCGCGAGCGTCTTCAAGCGCATCTTTTGAAACCGCGCCCAAAGAATAAATGCTTTGAGGGTTGCCGTAAAACTCCAAAAAATACGGTTTCATCGCCTCAAAAACGCGATCGTCAATTTTAGTATTTGACTGATTGTCCAAATAGATTTGTTTCATAAAAAACCTTTATAACGACAAAGTGAAGTGAAGAGTTTAAATAAAAAAATTAAAGCCACCAGCAGCAAATTGCGAAGTATTTTGGATTTAGGCAAGGCGCACACCGACGAAGCGTGCTAAGGCACGTGAGGAGGCGTGCAACGCAGCATAAATCCAAAAGACACCGTAATAATTGCGAAGTATTTTGAGTTTAGACAAGGAAGAGGTGAGGAAAGTTTACGAACGTAAATGACCGAACCTCTGACGCAGTATAAACTCAAAAGACGAAGCAATTTAGATTTTTTCAAAGGAGTCTTTGCCAACTCCGCACACCGGGCAAACCCAATCTTCGGGGAGCTTTTCAAACGGCGTGCCTGCCGCAACGCCCAAATCCGGGTCGCCGACAGACGGATCGTAAATATGTCCGCATACTGTGCATTTCCATTTTTCCATAAATTCCCCCGATTTTTATAAGTTTGCGTTAACTTCTGCGCTTTTTAATTATACCTTTTTTACCGCAAGATTGACATATTCCGCTGTAACAAATAAAAAGTCCGGAAACTTTGTGCCCGTCAACCTCTTTGCCAAGTTTTGCGCAGGAACAATTTTTTATGTCAAAAACTTTACCGCATTTATTGCAGGCAAAATGTATGTGCGGCTCTTTGCAGGCGTCAAAGCGCATTTCGCCTTTTTTGGTAAGAACGCGGTCAATGATGCCTTCTTTGGCAAGAACTTTAACGGTATTGTAAACGGTAGTGCGCGACACAGTGGGAATAATTTTTACGGTTTGAGCATAAATCATATCCGCCGTGGGGTGAGTTTTGGTTTTTTCTAAAAATTCCAAAATCACCTTACGCGCAAAAGTTTGTTTGAGCCCTGATGAAGAAAGCTTATTTGTAATCATTACAATTTAGAATTATATACAAATAACTTATTTTTGTCAAGCATTGGCGGCAATATTTGCAAAAAACGGTTCTAAAATGTATAATTATCAGAAAGCGGAGAACGAAAATGAGCGATAAATTTTCAAAGGAAGCTTTGACTTTTGACGATGTTTTACTTGTCCCTGCACACTCTCAGGTTTTGCCAAAAGACGTTAACCTTCAAACCAAACTTACAAAAAAAATCACGCTTAATATTCCGATAATGAGCGCCGGAATGGATACCGTTACGGAATCCAAAATGGCTATAGCTTTGGCGCGCGAAGGCGGCATAGGAATAATTCACAAAAACATGCCCGTAGAACGCCAAGCGTCGGAAGTTGACCGCGTAAAAAGAAGCGACCACGGAATTATTTACGATCCGTTCTCTCTTAAAAAAGACGCAACGCTGGGTCATGCAAAAGCGCTTGCCGCAAGATACAGAATATCCGGCGTTCCTATAATAGAAGACAGCGGGAAACTTATAGGCATTGTTACAAACAGAGACATGCGGTTTGAAACCGACAACGATATTCTCGTATCAAAAATAATGACGAAAGAAAATCTTGTTACCGCAAAAGTCGGCACCTCTCTTAAAGAAGCAAAAGAAATTTTAAAAAAGAAAAAAATAGAAAAACTTCCTCTTGTTGACGACAACTTCAAATTGCAAGGTCTTATAACAATTAAAGATATAGAAAAAGCCATACGTTACCCAAGCTCTTCCAAAGATTCCAAAGGAAGACTGCTTTGCGGAGCGGCAATAGGCATTACCAAAGACATGCTGGAACGCGCAAAAATTCTTATAGACGCAAACGTTGACGTTTTGGTTGTAGATACCGCGCACGGACACAGTCAGGGAGTTTTAAACGCTATAAAATTATTGAGAAAAACTTTTCCAAACGTTCAAATTATCGGCGGAAACGTAGCTACCGCGGAAGCCACAAAAGCTTTGATAAAAGCCGGGGTGGACTGCGTTAAAGTGGGCATTGGCCCCGGAGCAATTTGCACCACAAGAGTTGTTGCGGGCGTAGGCGTTCCGCAGATTACGGCAATTTACGATTGCGCTAAAGCGGCCGCCGGAAGCGGCATTCCCATTATCGGCGACGGCGGAATAAAATATTCAGGCGACATTCCAAAAGCAATAGCGGCCGGCGCAAGCGTTTGCATGATGGGCTCGCTTTTTGCAGGCACAAACGAAAGCCCCGGCGAAGATATTATTTATAACGGAAGAGCTTTTAAATATTACAGAGGAATGGGCTCGTCTTCGGCAATGGCGGCGGGAAGTTCCGACAGATACTTTCAGGATAATTCAAAGAAGCTTGTAGCCGAGGGCGTTGAGGGCAGAGTTCCTTACAAAGGCGCCGTCAGCGACGTTGTTTACCAGCTTATCGGCGGGCTTCGCGCGGCAATGGGTTATTGCGGAGCAAAAACAATTAAAGATATGAGAGAAAAAGTGAAGTTTGTAAAAATAACTTCCGCGGGGCTTACGGAAAGCCACCCGCACGACATTTTCATAACAAAAGAAGAAAGCAACTACTCTGCGGGCAACGGCTGCAGATAAAAATATTTAACGGATAAAAATTTAAAAATAATTTTGCCCCTTCTTGAATTTATCTCTTTTTGAGATACATATAAGCGGGGGCAAAATTTTTAAAAGGCGCGTAAAATATTATGGCTGAAAATTTAATTGCATTTTTTATAATTATTGCCGGCGGCGTATTTTTTCAGTGGAAAAAACCGGGCAACATTGAAGCGGATGCGGCGCGGCATGTTATTAACACTACGGTTATACGCTTTTTTCTTCCGGCGCTTTGTTTTAAAGTTATAGCTTCATCGCCCATAGACAAAAACACCTTGCTGCTTCCGTTAAGCGCTATAGGGACAATTTTTATTTCTCTTTTAATTGCGTTTCTTATTTACGCGCTTGTAGAAAAATGGACGCATATTACAAAAACCGAAAAAGCCGTTTTAATTTTAGCGGGCACTTTCGGAAACGTTACTTTTTTGGGGCTTCCTGTTTTAAGCGGGCTTTACGGGCAGGATGCGGCGCAATACGTTTTGCTTTACGATTTGCTTGCAACAACGCCGCTTTTATGGATTGTCGGCGCAGCCGTTGCATCTTCTTACGGGCGCGGACGCAGACTTACCGTAAAAGAAAGTTTTAAAATTTTAGCGCAGCTTCCGCCGATATGGGCGTTAATAGCGGGTTTTGCGTTTAATTTTTCAGGACTTGCGCTTCCGTCATTTTTAATAAAAACTTTAGATTTAATGTCTATGCCTATTGTTCCGCTTATGATTTTCAGCGTTGGTCTTGCGCTGACCGCGCCTAACTTAAAACACACAATACTTGCTTTGCCCGCCGTAGCGTTAAAGCTTTTAATTGCGCCTCTTGCGGCTTTTGCAATATCTTATTTTTTGGGAATGCAGGGGCTGCCTTTAAAAGCTTCCGTAATGGAAGCGGCAATGCCCACGATGGTTGTAACTCTTGTAATAGCTTCGCAATTTAAATTAGACCACAAACTTGCCGCTCTTGCGATAGTGCTTACAACGGCGTTATCGTTTATATCTATGCCGGCAATTTCGTGGCTTGTAGCCAGATGACACAACGGCAGATGATGAGAAGGTAGGAGGGTGGGAGGGTAAGTAACGGCAAATACCAGTCAACGTCAACAACAAATACCCCGCCCTATCGGCCTCCGGTGCGCTCACCCCGTATTACAACCTTACGGGGCAGGCTCGTTTTTGGATTAACATCTTACTTACAAGCGCCCGTTCGTGGCTCGTGCTCCTTATTCGTCGCACACTCACCCCCTTTTGCAAAAGGGGAATTGACAACACTTGCTCCTTACTCCTTCCTACTTTCTACTTTAACAACTTGCCGTTACTTATCTTCCTATTGTCTATTTATCATCATCGCTCAATGGCAATCTTGCCTTTAGAGATTTTACCGTCAACATCTATATGGTATATGTAAATACCTGAGCCTATATCGTTGCCGTAATTGTTTATAACATTCCACAAATACTGCCCGTCGGACATTACCGTATCTTCAAAAACTTTTTCCATAGCTATGTTATAAACTTTTATTTTAGCGCCTTGTTTTACATTTGTAAATTTTATTCCGCCGTTTGTGTGTTTGAACGGTTTATACGGATTAGGATATGCCACAATTTTTGTATCTTCGGCTGCAACGGTAAAATTTAAATTAGGCTGAGGCATAACTAACGCGCCCGTATCGTAACCCTGCACGTTAAATTTATAAACTCCGGAACGCGCAGTAACCGTATAGCTTGAATTATAAACGCCGTTGAAAGAATACGTTCCGTTGGAACCGGTTACAACAGTGTTGGTGCTTCCGGCGACAACATTGTATATATCAACTTCTATTCCCGCCGCAGGGGAACCGTTTGAAAAAGTAATTTGTCCGCCTATCGCGTAAGAAGGATACGCCATAAAGACATGATCCAGAACGCTGTCAACGGAATTTACCGTAAACGAATACGCGTCAATAACATGGCTTGCCGCTTCCGGCGCAAACGCGTAGCTCATGCCTTCAACAATTACATAAGTGTGCGTGCTTGCAAACGCAATGTGCTGATCTCCAAAGAACGAATCGGTTATATGCATCATTCCGCTTACAACCGCGGTGGCATACTGAACGTTTGTTACCGTAGCGCTGATATAAGTAAATCTGTAAGCTTTAATTGCGTCAAACCTATCGGCAGTTGCGGCGGTAAACGCCACGCTTGACGGTTTGAATATAAAGTTTCTCTGATTTACCGGAGTCATTCCGCCAGTATAAGGAACAACCGATATAACGTAATTTCTGCCTTCAATTAAATCTTGAGTTTCGTTTGCGCCGCCGGTGTTATGCGTCCATGTAAGCGTAGAATTTGCCGCGGCGTCGTAGAGATAAACGTCCGCCCATGCCGCGGTATTTCCGATATTATTTAAAATTGTCGCGCTTGCTTTTGTTAAAGCGTAAGCAACAAAATCCTGACGCTTGTCCTGACTTGTCGCAGTATAAGCAAAAGTTGAAGCGTTAAATACGCCCGCGGCGGTTGTAAATAAAACTCTGCTGCCAAAAGGCGCAAGCTCGTATTTATACCCTTCAACCGTGTTAACTTCATAGCGTCCGTCAAAGGCGTAAACGTTTGTAGAGTTTGTAAAGTTGTCATACACGCGCATTTGTCCGGCAATATTTTGATTTGTTCTTACGGCGCCTTTAACCGTTCCGCTTAAAATGCTTGTGGCGTAACCGGTAAAATTTAATTCTCTGTTTACCGATGCGGCGGTAAACGTATCGCGCTGCGGAACAAACACAAATCTGTTTGCAACGGGAGTTATCACGTAATTTCTGCCTTCAATTAAATCGTCGGTAGCGTAGAACCCGTTGGCGGATTTTGTTGCCGTAGAGTTTGCAAGAACGTCATAAATATAAACCGTAGCGCTCACGTTTGCGCCGCCGGTATTATTTTTTATAGTTCCGCTTGATTTGGAAAGCGCAAAACCTGTAAAGTTTTTAAGCGCGTCGGCGCTTGTAGCCGTAAACGTTGACGCCGCGGGAACAAATATAAAGTTTGCCGCCGTCGGCGTTATCACATAATTTTGACCTTCAATTAAATAACCGCTTGAATAAAAACCGTTTGCGTTTATAACCGCCGCGGTAGAGTTTGCAAGAACGTCCCAAATGTAAACAGTTGCGTTAACGTTGGAATTATCCTTATTATTGCGGACGGTTCCGCTTGTCCAGCTTATCGCTTTGCCTGTAAAATTTTGCACTTTATCGCTGCTGTCGGCGGTAAACGTCCAGCTTGCGGGAACAAAAATAAATCTGTCCGCCTTCGGCGTTAACGTGTAAGTTTTACCGAAAACAAGCCCTGCGCTGTAAGAGCCGGTAACGGTTTTTGTAGTAGTTGCGGTTCCGTCATAAATATAAATGTTTGCGTTTATATTTGTTGCGCCGATATTATTTTTTATCGTTCCCGTTACTGCAGTTTTTTTAGCGCCGACAAAATTTTGAATTTTGTCAGTTGCTCCTGCGGTAAACGTCCAGCTTGCCGGAGTCCATTCGTAAAATTCGTTGTCCGGAGTAATTATATAGTTTCTGCCTTCAATAACGCGCGCGCTGTAAAAACCGTTTGCGTTATTTATAATTGTGGCAGAATTTGCCGAGACATCATAAACTCTGACGGAAACATTTACATTTGAATTATTCGCAACGTTTTTAAGCGTTCCCGTGGCAAAGCTTAAAGCAAAACCGGTAAAGTTTGTAACTCTGTTTAAGGTTGTTGCTGTAAACGTATCTTTTTCGGGAACAAACATAAATCTGTTGGCAACCGGGGTTATTACGTAATTTTTACCTTGATCCAAATCGTCCGTTATATAGAACCCGTTGGCAGATTTTGTTACTGTGGAATTTGCGACTACGTCCCAAATGTAAACCGTTGCGTTGACGTTTGCCCCGCCTATATTATTTTTTATCGTGCCGCTGCTTTTGCTTATTGCATATCCCGTAAAATTCTTATACGTATCCGCGCTTGTTGCCGTAAAACTTACGCTTTGCGGCGTAAATCTAAAGTTTGCAGCTTGCGGCGTTATCACATAATTTCTGCCTTCAATTAAATTGTCGCTGGCGTAAAAGCCGTTTGCAGATTTTGTTATCGTTGAATTTGCAACTGCGTCCCAAATGTAAACCGTTGCGTTGACGTTTGCGCCGCCTATGTTATTTTTCACAACGCCGCTTGTAATGCTTACCGCGTAGCCTGTAAAGTTTGCAACTCTGTTTGAAGTTGTTGCTGTAAACGTATCTTTTTCGGGAACAAACATAAACCTGTTGGCAATAGGGGTTATTACGTAATTTTTACCTTGATCCAAATCGTCCGTTATATAGAACCCGTTGGCAGATTTTGTTACTGTGGAATTTGCGACTACGTCCCAAATGTAAACCGTTGCGTTGACGTTTGCCCCGCCTATATTATTTTTTATCGTGCCGCTGCTTTTGCTTATTGCATATCCCGTAAAATTCTTATACGTATCCGCGCTTGTTGCCGTAAAACTTACGCTTTGCGGCGTAAATCTAAAGTTTGCAGCTTGCGGCGTTATCACATAATTTCTGCCTTCAATTAAATTGTCGCTGGCGTAAAAGCCGTTTGCAGATTTTGTTATCGTTGAATTTGCAACTGCGTCCCAAATGTAAACCGTTGCGTTGACGTTTGCGCCGCCTATGTTATTTTTCACAACGCCGCTTGTAATGCTTACCGCGTAGCCTGTAAAGTTTGCAACTCTGTTTGAAGTTGTTGCTGTAAACGTATCTTTTTCGGGAACAAACATAAACCTGTTGGCAATAGGGGTTATTACGTAATTTTTACCTTGATCCAAATCGTCCGTTATATAGAACCCGTTGGCAGATTTTGTTACTGTGGAATTTGCGACTACGTCCCAAATGTAAACCGTTGCGTTGACGTTTGCCCCGCCTATATTATTTTTTATCGTGCCGCTGCTTTTGCTTATTGCATATCCCGTAAAATTCTTATACGTATCCGCGCTTGTTGCCGTAAAACTTACGCTTTGCGGCGTAAATCTAAAGTTTGCAGCTTGCGGCGTTATCACATAATTTCTGCCTTCAATTAAATTGTCGCTGGCGTAAAAGCCGTTTGCAGATTTTGTTATCGTTGAATTTGCAACTGCGTCCCAAATGTAAACCGTTGCGTTGACGTTTGCGCCGCCTATGTTATTTTTCACAACGCCGCTTGTAATGCTTACCGCGTAGCCTGTAAAGTTTGCAACTCTGTTTGAAGTTGTTGCTGTAAACGTATCTTTTTCGGGAACAAACATAAACCTGTTGGCAATAGGGGTTATTACGTAATTTTTACCTTGATCCAAATCGTCCGTTATATAGAACCCGTTGGCAGATTTTGTTACTGTGGAATTTGCGACTACGCTATATATATGTATATTAGCGCTTACGGCGGAACTATCTTTATTGTTGAGAACCGTTCCCGTAGTTTTACTTAACGCATAGCCTGTGAAATTTCTAAACACGTCCGCATTTGTAGCCGTTAGATTTACGCTTTGCGGCTCAAATCTGAAGTTTGCGGCTTGCGGCGTTATTATGTAATTTCTGCCTTCAATTAAATTGTCGCTGGCGTAAAAACCGGTTGCGGATTTTGTTGCAGTTGAATTTGCAACAATATCATAAATATAAATTGTAGCGTTAACATTTGCGCCGCCGGTATTATTTTTTACCGTACCGCTGGTTTTGCTTAATGCGTAACCCGTAAAGTTTTGCGTTATATCAACGTTTCCCGCCGTAAAAGCAAAACTTGACGGAACAAACATAAAGTTTGCCAAGGACGGCGTTACAACGTATTGCTTGCCGTAAACAAGACCCGTGCTATACGAACTTACGCCGGTTTTTGTTATGGTAGAATTAAGAGCAACGTCAAAAATATTTAAATTTATCGCAAGCGGCGCGCTGTTGATATTATTTGTTATGTTGCCGCTTAAAATCTTTTTTACTGCTCCGCTAAATATTTGAGCTCTATTTGCGGTAGTCGCGGTAAACGTCCAACTTGCCGGAGTCCATTCGTAAAGTTCATCGTCTGGAGTTATTGCGTAAGATAATCCTTCCGTAGCTTCTATTACGTACGCCCCCCCCGACGCATAAATTGTATTTGTGGAGTTTGAAAGCGAATCGTATATTTTTATATTAACATTTACATTGGCGCCGTTTTGCGCGTTTTTCAAAGTTACGGTAGCGTAGCTTAAAGCGTAACCCGTAAAGTTTTTTGCTGCGTCTGCAGAGCCCGCGGTAAACGCGTAAGACTGCGGAAGAAATTTAAACCCTGCGGCCTTTGCTGTAATAATATAATTTTGACCTTCCGTTAAATCGTCCGTAGCGTAAAAACCGTTTGCGGATTTTGTTATCGTAGAGTTTGCAAGAACGTCATACACATATATATTAGCGTTAACATTTGCGCCGCCGATATTATTTTTTACAACGCCGCTGGTAACGCTTAAAGCGTATCCTGTGAAATTTTTAAATACGTCCGCCGCGGCCGCCGTAAAAGACGCGCTTTGCGGAACAAATTTAAATCTGTTTGCCGCCGGCGTTATAATAAAGTTCTTTCCTTCGTCCAGCCAATCGGTAACATAAAAGCCGTTGGCAGATTTTGTTGCGCTGGAATTTGCAACAACGTCATAAATGTAAACGGTAGCGTTAATGTTGCCGCCGCCGGCGTTGTTTTTAATTGTTCCGCTTGCAATGCTTAACGCTGTGGCTATAAAGTTTCTGTATATATCTAAATTAGACGCGTTGACAGCGGTATTTACAGGAGAAAATTTAAATCTGTCGGCCTGCGGCGTTACAACGTAATTTTTACCTTCGGTAAGCCACCCTGTTGCATAAAAACCCGAACCCGATGAAAACGTATTTGTAGAATTTGCCGCAGTATCGTAAACGGACATGCTTGCGTTAACGTTAGAATTATCTTTATTATTTTTTATCGTTCCGCTTGTTTTGGAAAGCGCGTAACCGGTAAAGCTGTAAACAACGTCCGCGTTTGTTGCCGCAAAAGCAACGCTTGACGGAACAAACATAAATCTGTCTGCAAAAGGCGTAAGCACATAGTTTTTGCTTTCATACAAATAATCCGTTTGATACCAGCCGTTTGCTGACTTTGTTGCCGTAGAGTTTGCAAGAACGTCATACACATATATATTAGCGTTAACATTTGCGCCGCCGATATTATTTTTTATTGTTCCGCTTGAACGGCTTACGGCAAAAGCCGCAAAGTTGCGCGCTTCATCAGACGCGCTTGCGCTAAACGCGTAGCTTGAAGGCACAAATAAAAAGTTCGGCGCTTCAATGTTTATCACATAGTTTCTGCCTTCAACCAAATTATCTGTTGCGTAAAATCCGTTTACCGTTTTTGTTGAAACCGTATTTGCGGCAACGTCTTTTATGTAAACCGTAGCGGCAACGTTTGAATTGTCTTTATTGTTTTTTATCACTCCGCTTGTGTTGCTTATTGCATATGCGGTAAAGTGTTGAATTTTATTTGCAGCTGTTGCGGTAAACGCAAAACTTGACGGCGCAAATATAAACCTGTCGGCAACAGGCGTAATAACATAGTTTCTGTCTTCAATTAAATTTTCCGCAACATACCACCCTGCTGCAGATTTTGTAATTGTAGAGTTTGCAGTAACATCGTAAATATAAACCGTGGCGTTAGCCGCTGCGCCGCCGATATTATTTGTAACGTTTCCGCTTGTTTTACTTACGGCAAAACCGGTAAAATTTTGCGTTAACGTAACGCCTACGCTTGAGGGGGTTATTGCAAAAACTGCCGGCTCAAAAATAAAATTTGCCAAAGCCGGAGTAACGGTATAATTTCCGCCGTAACTTAATTCCAAATTAGAGTAAGAACCGTTTGCGGCAACCGTTGTTGAAGCTGCGTCAACGCTTGACCAAACAAGAAGGTTTGCGTTAAGATTTGTATTGCCTTTGTTATTTTTTACAGTTCCCGACAAAAGCGTTATAGGTTTTTGTATTACAAGAAGATAGGTGCCGGTAGAAGTAAAGTTTGCCGCAATTCTGGCGTCTTTTGCATTCAGCGTTACGCTTTGTCCGGCAACTTCCGCTAAACTTGCTCCGTTATATTTGACAAGTTTTATATCGCTTGGGCTGTAGCCGTCCGGAACCGTTGACGTTGCAATAGAAACGTATCCCGCCATGGGGTCAAAAGTTGCGTTGCTATGCGTAACTCTAAAAACAGCCGGCAGCGTAACGTAATATGTAGAGTTTACAGGCGGCGCGGCAATAGAACTTACGCGCACGCTGTCGCCGTATTTGTCCACAGCCAGCGCATACCACGTGTTTGTGCTGTACATTGCTCTTAAGGAATCGTATTTGTAGTCGTTAAAATCGCCCGTTTGAATTGTGGTGTATGGAGGAACCGCCGCGCTGCCCACACTGGCGCCCGCTTTGGTGTAAAAGTTTACGGTTTTGTATGCGTTAGAATTATTATATGCAATATATACCGGACCGCTTGCGCTTTGCATAGTTGTAAACGGCACAACCGCGCCGCCGGATTCCGTTGCGTAATAGTTTGTGTTTACCGTTCCAAGCTTGTTGAAAAAGTTTATAAAGTGGTAAGAAAGAGTTAAGCTGCTGCCGAATTCCGCATCGCTTGAGGACGTTGGGTTCCACGAGTTCCAGTCGGTAAGCGCGCCCGCGCCGTCAAAAAGGGATTTGTATCTAAGCCAAATATCTTTCCATAAATTTGCGTTGCCGCCGGTATCTCTGCCATTCCACATTTCATTATAAAAACTTTGCGAGAACGTCGGGTTATACCCTAAATAAAGCATTGACGGCGTTAAAGGCAAAACTTGAATGCCCAAAATTGTTTGCGTAATTTGCGGCGTCCACCATAAATCGTAAGACACGCGATTGTCGTAAAGCCTGCCTATGGATTTGTGCGCCCACGGAGTTCCCGAGTAAGTTGTGCCGTCCATATCAAAGAAATATTCTTTTATCGCTGCGTATTCCGTTGTGTATAAATAAATACCCAAAGCTATAAGATCCGGATTATTTGTTGCAACGCCCCACAGATATATGCCAGCCCAAGCATTCATGGCTTCGGACGAAGATTCCTGATCTGTGCCGTCGTCGCCCGAGGTAGTTCCTCTGCCGTTTGCCCAAGAATGTCCTTCGTAAACGTCAAAATATCTAAGGAAAGGAAAACTTACGTCGTTTCTGTCGGCATTTGCAAAATCTTTGATAACGGCATTAACCATGCTTTGATATTGCGACGACGAGGCAAAGTCCGGATCAAACATTGCAAGAATTGCGGAAGCGTAAACAAACATTCCGTAATGAAAATGATGATCGTTATAATAACGCGAGCCGAAATCTTCGTTGTTGTAAGCTAAATAGTGATACCCTTGAATACCGCCATAACGCTGGTCGTATAAAAAATATCTCGCTGAGTTATTGCTGTATCTTTGTACAAGCTCGGTTTTCAGTTTGTTTATTAAGCTGTTTTTTGTAGCTATATCGCCGTGCATATGCGCAATAGGTATCATATTTGCAACTTTTTCATAAATTTTTCCGCCGTAGTAAGTGTCGCGGTATGTGGTAGCCGCTAAATTAATATTGCTTTCAGCGTCAAGATACGTTTGAATTTTTGATTTGTTTGCCTCAGGCGTTTCATAAGGCAAGGCGGGAAGCATTCCGTTAAAATTATATTTTGTTTTAAAAGAAGAGCCTCTGTAAATTTTCATTGTTCCGCGAAGCGTTTTAAAATCTACCGCGCTGTAATATGAAGCCGGCGACGCAGAATCTAAATTTTTGTGCTGGTGCGGATACAACGCAAAAACCGTCTGACCGGAAACAAAACTGCCGCCCGTTCTTTTTGCGGTTAAAGTAACGTTGAACGTTGTGGTTATGGAAGCGTTGTTGTTTAACGTCCAGCTTGCCTGCGTGTTTGTTACAAAGTTGTAAGCATATTTGTAGTATTCGTCAAAAACGCTTTTTGCCGTTGCAAGATTTTCACTTGCGCCCGAGTAAAGAAGCGCCACGGAAACGTATCTTTCGGATTCTACGGCGCTTGGCAAAGTAAGACGCAATTCCGTGGTTGATTGTCTTGTAAACCCCGTGCTTGCAGGCGCGTAAACGCCGTAATACTGATATTTTGTTCCGTCGTTAACCATAACTATTACTCTGTCGCCGGTAAAAGTTCCCGTAGACGGCGTGCCGACATTATTGTAAAGAGTAATACTTCCGTTTGTAACTATAATAGAAGGCTTTACACTGGCAGTGTAATAATTATATGTAAACGGCGAACCTTTAACTATTGTAGCTGTTAATTTATCTTGCGGCCTGTTTCTGTCTTGCACTATAGCGGTGAAAGCCCAATCGGAATAATTTTTTACAAAGGTTGTGCTTGCGGTCATAAAGCCGTAAGTGCCGGTTCCTCCCGCGTCGCCGTTATGTCCTAAAACATAAATTCCCCAGCCGCCGGAACTTCTAAGCATATCCGGACTTGCCGTGTAAGATAAATCCGGATGCCCAATAACGTAACCGGCTCCCGGAATTTCCCACCAATTCTTTGCGCCGGTATTAAAATTTACCGCCATGGGGGCAGCGTTCATGGCAAGCGAAAAATTATGATAGCTGTTTGTAAATATCATAGACCCCCACCATCTGTTGGTAGGGTAAGCCCGTGTTTGAGAGCTCATTTTTAAATCAGCTTTAGGCATCTGGTTGGTAAGGTTGGCGTCGTTTGTGCCGAAAGCTCCCGCGCCGGTTATTGTGGGAGCGGGAATATTATAATCCTGCCCAAACGCCGCCGGCACAACGCATGCCGCCGTAAGCAAAACTATGGATAATACTTTCAATAAACTTTTTTTCATAATATTTTCGGTGAAGATGCTAACGCTGCCCCTTGTAGTTAATTTCACTTGCCCAATATTTATCTTTCTATGGCAATTTTTCCTTTAACTGTTTTTCCGCCGGTCTTTATGTGGTAAATGTAAACGCCGGAGGCTATTGTTCTGCCGGAGTTATTTCTGACGTTCCAAACGCATTCCCCGCTTGACGCAGTTGTTGTTTCAAAAACTTTTTCGCCGGAAATATTGTAAATGCTTATTTGCGCGCCTGCTTGTAAATTCGCAAAGTGTATTCCCGCAGATCTGTGGCGCAAGTGGTTATACGGATTTGGGTATGCGTAAACGCTTTTGTCAATATTTATAACTCTTACAAGCATATACGATTTGTTAAAATCTGCATTTCCGACTTGCACGGTTATAGTGTGTGAAATAGTATTTGGCGCTATGTTAATTGGAGTAACAGTTTGCAGAGCGCTGTCGTAAACTGCAAGCCTTAAATCATCCTCATTTACGCCCGCAGGGATAACCGCAGAACTGTAATCGTACGTCATAGGAATTGTTCCGTTTATGCTTACGGTAGTTTTGGTAACTGTAAAATACGAGTTGCCAAGATATTCGTACTGCGTATTAGTTGAAGCCGGGTTTGGCGCTTCGCTAAAAGCGGCTTGTATATCAAAATTTAAAGCCGGCGACATTCCGGTTATAGAAACTCCCCAGCCGTTAGGGCTTGCATAGTTATAATTAAAAACTAAACTACCGTCCGTTTTAAAGCTTGCAAAATCTTTCGTTGTCATTATAGATCTTGCGGGCACATTCATAATGCCGCTGCCCGGAACCGCAGGGGAGCCGCCTCTTGGATAGAATGTAATAATTTTTGCCGATGCCGCGCCGTTGTATGCCACAAAAGTATAATCCGAACCTTTCTTTGTAACGGCAAAAGGAACTGAATTTCCTGAAGAATCGGTAGCATAATATCCTGTATTTAACGTTCCCACAGAATCAAAGAAATTTATAAATTGATACGAATGCGTTAATGTTGTTCCGTCGTCGCCGCCGCCGTTGCTTGCCCATGTATCGGGAAAACCTAACGGAAGCCCGGCAGACGCCCAGTCAGTTAACGCTCCGGCAGGGTCAAAGAAAGATTTAAATTTAAGCCACACGTCTTTCCAAAAATTATCATAACCGGTTTCTCCGTTCATCTCTGTGTAATATTGCTGCGCGTGGGTTGTATCATACGCCAAGTAAAGAGACGTCGGATTTACCGGCAAAATTTGAATGCCCATTATAGTTTTATTAATTTTTGGCGACCACCATAAATCCCATGTGAACATACTGTCAAACAGCATACCGATAGTTGAATGCGCATAGCTTGGATATTTCGTTCTGTAAATATCTAAGTCTATATCAAAATAATATTTTCTTATGGCTTCGTAATGGGTGGTGTATAAGTAAAGTCCTAATTTTTTATATTCTTCATTGTTTGTCGCTACGCCCCAAAGATATATTCCCGCCCATGCATTCATGGCTTCAGAAGAAGATTCTTCGTCGTTGCCGTAATCGCGGATACCGCCGCCTTTGCCGTTAGCGTAAGAGTGTCCTTCATACACGTCAAAATATCTTAAAAACGGAAAATGCGTGCTATTCCTGTCAGGGTTTGCAATTTCTTTAACAAGCGCGTCAACAATTTCTTTATACTGCAAGTTAGAAGCAAAGTCCGGATCAAACATTGCAAGCAATGCGGACGCGTAAATATAATACCCGTAATGAAAATGATGATCGTTATATTTTGTCGCGCCAAAATCAATCTCTTCGCCAATAAAATCTATAGCATTATAACCGCTAGGTCCGCGCCCTATAATGCCGCCGTAAAGAGAATCGTAACCAAAAAACTTATTATCCGTTGCGCCTGCGCCGCTATACCAAGCTATTAATTCGTTTTTCAATCTTGTAATCATTGTGTTACGGGCAGCTGCGTTATTTGTTTGGTTAAAAATAGGAATTAAATTTGCCGCTCTTGCAAGAGCTTTGCCATAGTAGTAAGTATTTTGACCACGCGGATTTGACGGGTTAAAATTTTTATCGTTATTAATATATGCCTGCAGCTGCGTTTTACGAGCTCCGTCGGGAACTTCGTAAGGGAAATACGGCAGCATTCCCTGAAAATTAACTTTTGTCTGGAAAGATGCTCCCGTGTTTACCCGCAACTCGCCTCTTATAGTATTATATGTATAAGCGGTATTTACCCCTGTGGTAATATTTCTGTAATGATGAGGATAAAGTCCGTAAACAGTTTGCCCGGCCACATAGCCTGCATGATCTGTTCTTTTTGGCGTTACCGTAAAATTATAAGTTGTTGTTATTGACGCGTCGGAATTATAAGCCCAGCTTACTTGAGTATCCGTAATGAAATTATAAGCGTATTTATAATAATCTTTAAAAATATCAAATGCGGCGACATCGCTTGCGGCAGGCGCGGGAGATTTTAAAAGCCCTATTGCTAAATATCTATCGCTTTCCGTTGCGCCGGAAAGAGTTATGTTGACAATTTCGCCGGGGCTTGGCGCGGTTTCAACTCTAAACACTGTTCCTGCCGGAGCATATACAGCAAAATATTGATATGCCGATGCGCCAAGAGTAGTTGCGACAGTATAAATTTTAATCATTATAGAATCGGTTGTTACTTGGTTGCCCGGGGCAATTTGCGTCATAACGCCGCCGTTATTATAATAGTATGTATATGCCGTTCCGCTCTCATACGTTTTCATTCTAAATCTTGGATTCACATTATTCGTGAAATAATTATATGTAAACAGAAAGCCTTTGCCGAAAGTTGACGTCATTTTTCTTGTGGAATTAACATTATCTGTAAGAACGGCAGTAAACGACCAATCTCCATAATCTTTAAGCTCCGTAGAGTTCGCTTTAATAACATCATCAACGCCGCTGCCCCACGCCGCTTGAACGGCTATAGGCAAAATATCCGCAGCCTTAACGCCGACTCCGCCGCTTGGAGGCCCGAAAGTTCCATAGCCTACATTATGTCCGCCTAAAGAATAACCCCAACCGTTGCCCCATGCCACATTGGTATATGGAAACACTGTATCGTAAACCACAAGCATAGGAGTAGGTGAAATTTTATTACCATAAAATGCATTTAATATAGTTGCATCTGAAGTTTTCCCTGCAATATTTACAAAAAGCGAAGTGTACCATTTGTTCGTAGGGTAAGGTTTAGAAGTAAGAGTGAACGTATCGGCTAACCTCGCAGGAAGCAGCAACGCGTCAAAAGTTTCAAGCACGCCGGCGCCGTTAATGGTTGGCCTGCTAAACGCTTGTAAATCTTTTGCTGAAAAAATTAAAAACGTAAACAAAAACACTACAAATAAATTTAACGATCTCTTCATAGGAACCACCTTGTAAGTTTAGATGCAATATACCGTGTTAATTATAGCTAAAAAATATGAAAAATGCTTGTAGTTTATATAAAAAAACTTGCTTCTGTTTGCTTACGCTGAATGCGCATTATTAATGCGAGTTTTAAAAGTTTACAAGTAGTATGAGTTTTCAGGGGCTTCAAATGAGGATTCTATTATGTTTATGCTTTTATCATCCACGGCGGCAACGTCAAAGCGCAAGTCGGAATTTATGTTGTGCAATTTTATATACATTATTGCCGCTTTTATTATTTTCTTTTGCTTGGACGACGTAACCGCTTCCTGAGGCGCGCCCGCATACAAAGAGCTTCTGTACTTTACTTCAATAAAAACAATGGTTTTTTTATGTTTTGCAATTATGTCTATTTCGCCAAACCGCGTTAAAAAATTTGTCTCCAAAATTTTATACCCGCGTTTTTTTAAAAAATCCGCAACTTCTTTCTCTTTAGCAAAACCAATATCTCTGCTCATTGACAACCCTCAATGTTGTTTTAGTTAGACTGCGCTTAAACAGCAATTACAAATCAACGTCAAAAACAAATACCCCGCCGGACTTTGTCCGCCACCCCTTTTTATAAAAGGGGAATTAACGACACGGAAGGCAGAGGGTGAGAAGATAAGAGGATAAGACGGTAAGTAAAAACTCAAAAAGACGTTGCTTACCCTCCTATCTTCCCACCCTCGCACCTTCTTATCCTCTGCAGTTTATTACCTATTATTTATTATTTGTTACTTGCCGTTACTCCCCTTCTCACCCTCTTACCATCTATTTTTGAATAATTACTTTTGGTGAACTACATACCCCTCACCCTGCCCAAGTAGTCGCAGTTTTGTAATGTAACTGCGCTACTTCCGGGGCGCTCACCCCGTATTGCAACCTTACGGGGCAGGCTCGTTTTTAGATTAACATCTTATTTACAAGCGCCCGTTGCAGACTCGTGCTCCCTATTCGTCGCACTGCAACCCCGCAAGGGGAGAGGAAAAAAAGACAGCTCATAATATTTTGTTCCTTACTCCTTACTCCTTGCTCCTTGCTCCTTCCCACCCTTTGTTTTCTTGCGCTATTGGCGCAAAAGTTAAGCGGTGTATTGAGCAGGCACCGTGTTTTTTTATGGCTTCTATGTGGGTTTTTGTGCCGTAGCCTTTGTGTTTTTCAAAAAAATATTGAGGGTATTGTTTTGCGTATTCAAGCATAAGTTTGTCTCTTGTAACTTTTGCAAGAATAGACGCGGCCGCTACCGACGCGCTTTTGGCATCGCCGCCGATTACGGCTTCTTGGTTAAACAGTAAGTTTGGAATTTTATGATTGCCGTCAACAAGACAAAGTTCGGGGTTTATTTTAAGGCTTTCAACGGCGCGTTTCATTGCAAGAAAAGTTGCCTGCAAAATATTTATTTCGTCTATAATTTTATTATCAATCGAAACAACGGCAAACGCCAGCGCCGTGTTTTGAATTATTTCAAAAAGTTCTTCTCTTTTTTTTGGCGTTAATTTTTTGGAATCGTTTAAAAAAGGTATGCGCGCGTCTTGAGGAAAAATTACAGCGGCAGCGGTTACCGGACCCGCAAGAGGCCCCCTTCCCGCCTCGTCTATACCGGCAAGAAAGTTGACGCCTTTATCGTGATATGCTTTGTCAAATAGATGTAACATGAGTTTTTTATATTATAAATGCAATGAGAAAATAATTATAAATTAAAAACAAATACCCCGCCGGACTTTGTCCGCCACCCCTTTTTATAAAAGGGGAATTAACGACACGGAAGGCGGAGGGTGAGTAAAGGCTCAAAAAGACGTTGCTTACCCTCTTGCATCCTATCTTCTTATCATCTATTTCTGCAAAAGAGGAATTGACAACACTTGCCCCTTACTCCTTCCTACTTTCTACTTTAACAACTTGCCGTTTCTCATCTTCCCACCCTCTGCTTCATCATCCATCTTTGCAATAAAAAAAACGGCAGATTGTAAAAATACAATCTGCCGTTTTGATGTTTTTGTTATGCCGCTTTTGTTTCTGTCTTTGCGGTTTCCGCTGCGGGTCTTCTTGAAGAATCTTCCGAAATTCTTGCGGCTTTGCCGGAGAGGTTTCTTAAATAATAAAGTTTTGCTCTGCGGACTTTTCCGCGTCTTGCAACTTCAACCTTATCAATTCTTGGGGAATTAACGGGGAAAATCCTTTCCACGCCTATGCCGAAAGAAATTTTTCTAACGGTAAAAGTTTCGCTAAGACCGCTTCCTTTAATTCTTATAACAACGCCTTCAAAAACCTGTATTCTTTCATTTCCGCCTTCAACAACTTTGAAGTGAACCTTTACCTGGTCGCCGGGTTTAAAAGATACGCCCAACTCTTTTTTCTGAGCTGCATTCACGAAATCCAATAATGACATTTTACTTACTCCCTTTTTAACTACAGATAATAGATATTAAATGTTATATTTCAGCAAAGCTGAAATCTATTATAAGTTTTTGCTTAGCAAAAACTCCAAAACTATTCTCTGTTCTATTTTTTTATTAAATCCGGACGTCTTTGTAAAGTCCGTTTAAGCGCTTCGTTTTTGCGCCAATTTTCTATTTTTTTATGGTCGCCGGAAAGTAAAACTTCCGGAACTTTAAATTTTTTAAATACCGCCGGACGCGTATAATGCGGATAATCTAAAAGCCCGTTGTAAAAAGAATCGTTTTTAACGGAATCTTCTTCTTTTACCACGCCGGGAATCATTCTTGCTACGGCGTCGGTTACAATCATCGCCGGAATTTCTCCGCCGGTAAGAACGTAATCGCCAACCGATATTTCTTCGTCAACAAAATTCATAATACGTTCGTCAACGCCTTCGTAATGTCCGCACAAAAAAACAATATGTTTGTATTTTGCAAGATTTTTCACAAGGTCGGAATTTAACGTTTTGCCCTGCGGAGACATATAAATTACCAAAGGTTTTGCGAAAGAATTTTTGTATTCTTTGTTTTTCTTTTTTACGCCCACACTTTTTAGCGCGTCGTAAACGGGCTCGGGTTTTAAAACCATTCCAACGCCGCCGCCAAAAGGTTTGTCGTCAACTTTTTTATGTTTATCTTTAGAGAAAGAGCGAATATCCGTAACGTTAATTTCTAAAATGCCTTTGTTTGCCGCTTTGCCTATTAAACTTTCCGAAAGAGGTCCGTTAAACATTTGCGGAAAAATTGTAAGAATATCAATCTTCATAAACCGTGTAGCCGTTATATTCAAGGTTTCCGTCGGCAGATTTTGCCTGCGTATAAATATCTTCAAAACCTTTGGGAAGCGTTACAAAAATTTTTTTTCTTAAAACGTTCACTTCGCCGACTATACTTTTTAACGCAGGGATAAGGACTTCTTCGCCCTCGTATTTAACTACCCAAACGTCGTTGCTGCCGGTAGATATAACGTCTGAAAGAACGCCTAAACGGTCTCCGGACTGGCTGAAAACTTCAAAACCCAATATATCGGAAACGTTCCATTTTTTGGTGCTTAAAATATCCGCTGTCATTTGCCTTCTTATTCTACTATTTCTACCGTAGCCCTTTTGTCAAGTTTTGCGGAAGCTGAATTTACGATAATTCTTACGGCTTTTATAATTCTGCCTTCTTTACCAATTACTTTGCCTCTGTCTTCGGCGGAAACTTTTAATTCAAGAATAGTCGCTTTTTCACCTGCAATCTCTTTAACTTCAACCTGATCCGGATTGTCAACCAACGCCTTTGCGATGTAAAGAACTAATTCTTTCATTGTCCCCTCCCCGAAACTTCTCGGTTTACTAATTGCTACTTGGTTTGGGCTTTTTTCACCAATTCTGCTACGGTGTCGGAAGCTTTCGCGCCCGTACCCAACCAATAGTTTACTCTTTCCAAATTTACGTTAAGTTTGTTATCTTGAGCTATAGGATCATACTGACCTAATATTTCAATAGGCTTTCCGTTTCTTTTTGCTCTTTGATCAATTGCAACAACTCTGTAATAAGGTCTTTTTGGTTTGCCGAATCTCTGCAAACGTAGTCTAACTGCCATCTGTATTCCTCCATATAGGGTTTAACCCTGTGTCTGAACTTGGGATTATATTATATATTGTGTGCCTTGTCAACGCCAAAAGCTAAAAAACGGGCTAAAACAACCGCCCGCTTTTCGCTTTGACAAATATTTTTATTTATACGATTCTTCAATGGCAACCGCTACGGCAACCGACGCGCCTACCATAGGATTGTTTCCCATGCCGATAAGACCCATCATTTCAACGTGCGCGGGAACAGAAGACGAACCCGCAAATTGCGCGTCGCCATGCATGCGCCCCATGGTGTCTGTCATGCCGTAAGACGCAGGGCCTGCCGCCATGTTGTCCGGATGAAGCGTTCTGCCGGTGCCGCCGCCCGATGCTACGGAAAAATATTTTTTACCGTTTTCTATAGCCCATTTTTTATATGTGCCGGCCACGGGGTGCTGAAATCTTGTAGGGTTTGTAGAATTTCCCGTAATGGAAACATCAACGCCTTCTTTAACCATTATGGCTACGCCTTCGCTAACGTCGTCGGCTCCGTAAACTCTAACTTTTGCTTTATCTCCTTCGGAAAATTTAGTTTCTTTTGTAATGTTAAGTTTTCCGGTGTGGTAATCGTATTCGGTTTCAACGTGGGTAAAACCGTTGACTCTGCTTATAACGTAAGCGGCGTCTTTTCCAAGTCCGTTAAGAATAACTTTAAGAGGTTCTTTGCGAACTTTGTTTGCGGTTTTTGCAATGCCTATTGCGCCTTCCGCGGCGGCAAAACTTTCATGACCCGCTAAAAAGCAGAAACATTTTGTCTGCTCTCTTAAAAGCATAGCCGCAAGATTTCCGTGGCCTATGCCCACGTTTCTCTGGTCTGCAACCGATCCGGGAATGCAAAAAGACTGCAAGCCTATGCCGATTATTTCGGCGGCTTCGGCGGCGTTTTTTGCGCCTTTTTTAATTGCTATTGCCGCGCCCACAGTGTATGCCCAAACCGCGTTTTCAAAAGCAATTTGCTGAATGCCTTTAACTATTTTGTCCACGTCAATGCCTTTGTCAAGACAAATTTTCTGCGCTTCTTCAAGACTTGCTATGCCGTTTTCTTTTAAAGTTTTTTCTATTTGTTTTATTCTTCTCTCGTAACTTTCAAATGTTACAGCCATAATTTCTCCTGTTTAATCTGGATTGCTTCGTCATTACATTCCTCGCAATGACTGCGCGCATTATTATTCTTTTCTCGGGTCTATTTTTTTAACGGCTTCGTCAAATCTGCCGTAAGTTTTTGTGTGTTTTTCAAAAGCGTCTTTATGAGGCACGCCTTTTCTGACGTCTTCGGTAAATTTTCCGAGGTGCACAAATTTGTAGCCTATAACTTCATCGTTTTTATCAAGACCAATTTCCAAAACGTAACCTTCAGCCATTTCAAGATAGCGAACGCCTTTTACTTTTGTGCTGTACATTGTGCCAACCTGCGAGCGCAAACCTTTGCCCAAATCTTCAAGACCGGCGCCGATGGGAAGTCCGTTTTCGGAAAACGCGGTCTGCGTTCTTCCGTAAGCTATTTGCAAAAATAACTCTCTCATTGCGGTGTTAATAGCGTCGCAAACAAGGTCGGAATTTAACGCTTCCAAAATAGTTTTGCCGCTTAAAACTTCGGCGGCCATTGCGGCGGAATGCGTCATGCCGCTGCAGCCTACGGTTTCAATAAGAGCTTCTTCTATAACGCCTTTTTTAACGTTGAGGGTAAGCTTGCACGCGCCTTGCTGCGGAGCGCACCAACCCACGCCGTGCGTAAGTCCGCTGATGTCGGTTATTTCTTTAGCTTTTACCCATTTGCCTTCTTCCGGAATAGGCGCCGGACCGTGATTTGCGCCTTTTGCTACGCAAGTCATTTGCGCCACTTCGTGAGAACACTCGTAAGCGCACTTTTCTTTAGAACAGCTCATTTCTTATCTCCTTGCTTGTAATGATTGTAACTTAATATAAGACAGCAGTGATTATACAAAATTTAGAAGGGATTTGTGAAACGCTCAATAAAACAGAGGGGGTAAGAGGATAAGAAACGGCAAGTTGTTAAAGTAGAAAGTAGGAAGGAGTAAGGAGCAAGTGTTGTCAATTCCCCTTTTGCAGAAATAGATGATAAGAGGATAGGAGGGCAAGAGGGTAAGAAGATAAGTAAAAGCTAAAAAAACGTTGCTTACCCTCCTACCCTCCTATCCTCTTATCATCTTCCCTATTATTTGTCATTGCGGCGAAAGCCGCAATCCATTTTTACTAATTATTGTCTCTAACAATTTACGCCTTCGGCGTAGCCGGAATTTACACCGTAGCGCCTAAATACGGCGTGCAATGACACTGCCGCGCTTGTTATATTGAGCTTTACAGACATAAAAAAAACTCTCCGGCGAAATTAAATCCGCCGGAGAGAGGGGTAAGGCAACTTCGCGCTGTTTAATATTTTAAATATTAAAGAGCAAATTTGTAGCCTGCGCTGACTGTAATTTTGCTTGAGCTTCCACCTTCAAAGCCGTGTGAACCATAGAGAGCGTCAAAAAATATTCCGTTTGCAAGTTCATAACCTGCGCCGATTCCAAAGTACAAACCGCTTTCGCTGGTTGAACCTATAACTCCTGCAAGACCAGAACTTAAATCAGTTATACCCAAACCAATGTTTCCTTTGAAAAATAAACCTTTTACTTTTTCAAAAGGAGCTACTTCAACTGTTGCGTAGGTAGAAAGGTATGAATACTGAAACTGTGCAGGATTATTATCCGAAAATTCTCTTGCCAAACCATAACTTACAGCAGGACCTACTTTAACTCCGTCTGACACAGCAAACAAAAATTCCGCAGCCGCCGTAATACCGGTGTTTAGATCTGCGCTTGCACCACCTGCACTAGACTTTCCTAAAAAATCTCCACCTACTTTCACTTTCAAGTCTGCTGCTGCAAAAGATGTGCCTGCCAATACTGCAACTGCCAATGCTGCCAATACTAATTTCTTCATGTGCTCTCCTTTTTTTGCACAACTTGTGTGCATTTTTTATGCGGATTTACCGCAAAAAGAAAAAAAACCCGCACGGTTAAATTTCAACCGTGCAGGTTTTTAATTAAATAAAAAAGCGCAACCCCTTTCGGGCTGCGCAAAGCTATAGATATAGAATAGGTATTTAGATGCTGTCTGTCTGTCTGTCTGTCTGTCTGTCTGTCTGTCTGTCTGTCTGTCTGTCTGTCTGTCTATAAATCACGTTTTTTCTCTTTTTCAAATGTAATAAATTTTGCTTCACTATTATAAATTAATTTGTTAAAAAAAGCAACAGTAAAGCAGAGGATAAGAAGGTAGGAGGGTGAGAAGATAAGTAACGACAAGTTGTTAAAGTAGAAAGTAGGAAGGAGTAAGGAGCAAGTGTCGTTAATTCCCCTTTTGCAAAAATAGATGATAAGAAGTTAAGTAACAGCCCTGAAAGGCGGAGGGTAAGATGACAAGATGGCAAGAAGATAAGTAAAAGCTAAAAAGACGTTGCTTACCCTCTTGTCCTCCTATCTTCCTGTCATCCTACCCTCTCATCCTCTGTTTTACAAAACTTCTTTCAAATTTTGTATAATTGCCGTATGAAAAAAATTGTTTTTACCGCGGCGGCGGTATTGTTTTTGGCGTCGTGCTCTGTTTTGGATTATCCTGCGCGTTTTGCCGGGTTTTCAATACAAAAATTTGAAGGCGAAGACGCTGCCAAAGTTTCGCAAAGTTTTAACATGAGCATTTCGGATTGTTTCAATAAAACTCTTGAGATAATAAATAAAATGCACGCCAGAGTTACGCATAAAAGCGTTAAAAATAATTATATTGTGGCGTTTGATTTTTCAAAAAGTTTTGACTACTGTTTAGATTCTACCGAAGCCGCTTTTTTCTTGGAACAAGACGGCGACTACGTTAAAGTGACGGTTGTTTCAAACAACGGCACTCTTACCGCAAACCTTTCCAAACAATATTTTCAAATGATGTCCGCGCCGCCGCAGACGCCAGAAAACAAATCCGCGCCACTTCAACCGCAAGAAGTAAAAACTCAAAGTTAAAAGGAGTTTTACCATGGCAAAAATTTCAAAAATTACGGCAAGAGAAATAATAGATTCGCGCGGAAACCCCACAGTGGAAGCCGATGTTATTTTGTCGGACGGAACTTTCGCCTCGGCAGCGGTGCCGTCGGGCGCGTCAACGGGTTCGCGCGAGGCGCTTGAACTACGCGACGGCGACAAAAAAAGATTCGACGGAAAAGGCGTTTTGAAAGCGGTTGAAAATATCAACAAAATTCTTGCGCCAGCGCTTTTGGGAATTGAAATAACGCAGCAGCAAAAAATAGACGAAACAATGATAAAGCTTGACGGAACGGATTTTAAAAGCAATCTTGGCGCCAACGCAATTTTAGGCGTTTCGCTGGCGGCGGCAAAAGCGGGAGCCGTAAGCGCAAAAGTTCCGCTATACAAATATGTCAGAGAAATTTACGGATTAAAATTTGAAAATTATATTTTGCCTGTTCCGCTTATGAATATAATCAACGGCGGCCAGCATGCGGACAACAACGTAGATTTGCAGGAGTTTATGATTGCGCCGGTAAGCGCGCCTAATTTCCGCGAAGCCCTAAGAACCGGCTGCGAAGTTTTTCACGCTCTTAAAAAAGTTTTAAACTCTAAAGGATATTCCACGGGCGTAGGCGACGAAGGCGGTTTTGCGCCGAATTTAAAATCTAACTCGCAAGCGCTTGAAGTAATAACGGAAGCCGTCCGCGCCGCCGGATATACGGAAGGCAAAGACGTTCTTTTCGCATTAGACGTTGCCGCAAGCGAACTTTACGAAAACGGAAAATACGTTCTTGAAGGCGAAATGGGAAATAAAATAAAATCTTCCAAGGAAATGATTTCTTTCTACGAAGATTTGTTAAAAAAATATCCGGTAATTTCAATAGAAGACGGTTTAAGCGAAGCCGATTGGGACGGCTGGAAAGTTTTAACTTCAGAACTTAAATCAAAATTGCAGCTTGTCGGCGACGATTTATTTGTAACAAATCCTAAAATTTTTAAAGAAGGAATTGAAAAAGGCGCGGCAAATTCAATTCTTGTAAAAGTAAACCAAATAGGTTCTCTTTCCGAAACCGTCGCCGCTGTGCAGCTGGCGTATAAACACAAATACACGGCAATTATGTCTCACCGTTCCGGAGAAACCGAAGACACTACAATTGCGGATTTGGCGGTAGCGTTAAACACCGGACAAATAAAAACCGGTTCCGCCTCGCGAACCGACAGAATGTGCAAATACAACAGACTTTTAAGAATTGAAGAAGAGCTGGCGGGGCAGTCAAAATTTTTAGGAAAAGCCGCTTTCTCAAGCATAGCGTAACGGCAAAAAAAACAATGAACACAACGAGAAAAAAAACTTTAGTGCGCGGCGCATTTTTTTTAACGCTTATTTTAATATTAACTTTAAACTCCGGCTCAAGAACGCTTGTGCGCCGCTGGTTTGAAAAGAAAAAACTAAACTCCGACATTGCCACCGCTTACGAAAAAAACGCGCGTTTGAAAAAACGCATTTACTACCTTGAAAACGAACCGTCTTACATTGAGAGAGCCGTCAGGGAAGAGCTTCTTGTAATAGCGCCGGGCGAAGTGGAATACAGGTTTAACAAAAAATAATTTTCTACAGCTCTAAAACGTAAAGACCAACTTCAATTTTTCTTTCCTTATAACTTATCGCTTTTGACTGCTGAAATTTAAAACCCAAATTTTCATAAAATTTTATCAAACTCGTTCTGTGCGGGTCTGTGTCTAAACGCAAAGCATTGATGTTTTTTGATTTGCATATTTGTTTTGCGTGTTCAATAATTTTTTTGGCGGCGCCGGTCCCCGCGTATTTTCTGCGCACTGAAAGTTTATGTATAAAACCGGAAAAGTTTACCGCAATATCAAGCCAAAAATCTCTGTCTTCAAAACTTAAAATAACCGCCGCAACGCTTTCGCCGCCGTCCCACATAACAATATAGTCATCTTGCGGTTTTGCAATTTTTTCAAAAGTTAAATCTTCCGTAAGCCACATAGGCTTGCCTGTATTTTTCATCCACTCGGCAGCCTCGCGTATTATTGAAAGCGCTTCCTGAACGTTTCCGGTTGTAAATTTATAATCTGCCATTGTTATTTCCGATTGTTTTTTAACGCAATAATTTAGGCGGAAGCGTTTCGTTCATACTTCCCGTGCGATAACCCAAAATGTCAATCGCTACGTAAACAAAACCTATTTTTTTAAATTCTTTATAGATGCGCTTGCGGATTTTTGCGGCAGTTAAAAATTTTATGCCCGTTTCGTCAGTTTCAATTCTTGCAATATTTCCGTGATAGCGCACTCTAACTTGTTTTAGCCCTAAATCCAATAAAAATTGTTCCGCCGCGTCTATCATAGAAAGCGCCTGCGGCGTAATTTCCTGACCGTAAGGAAATCTTGACGACAAACACGCGAAAGACTGCTTGTTCCAAGTTTTAAGCCCTAACTTTTTTGATAAAGCGCGAATTTCATTTTTTGTTAATTTTGCTTCTCTTAACGGGCTTAAAACTTTTTGCTCTTTGACGGCTTTCAGCCCCGGGCGATAATCGCCGTTGTCGTCCATATTTGAAGCTTCCGCGATATTTTTAATTGCGTTAATTTTTGCGACATTCCAAATTTTTTCAAACAATTCGGTTTTGCAAAGATAGCAGCGATTAACGGGATTTTTTGAAAAACCTTCAATGTTTAACTCTTCCGATTCGCAAACAATGTGTTTTATTTTTTCTTTCTTGCAAAACCGCAAGGCTTGGTTAAGCTCTCTTTTCGGAAAAGAGCAAGACATTGCCGTTACCGCGATAACATTATTATTTAAAACTTCCTTGGCGACTTTTAAAAGAAAAGTGGAGTCAACGCCGCCGGAAAAAGCTACGGCAATGTTTTCAAAACCGGAAAGATATTTTTTAAGGTTTTCGTATTTTTTGCTTAAGCTCATTAAGGGATACTCCTGATTTTTTTGCGGCTTTAGCAACGTCTTCATATTCGCATTTTGATTTTTTAACGCCGTAACCAACGCCCGTTTTAATATTTATTTTTCCGTACGGAGTTTTAGCGGCGGTTAGTTTTCTTTCTAAAATATATCTGTCGTAAACGGTTTCACGCACGCCCAGCGACGACGTATGTTTTAACATCAATTGAGCAAACTTATCCGCGTCTTGCCGTTTGCACAAACAGAACAGCCAAAAACCGGGACGGTTTTTTTTCATAAACACCGGCAAAACAAAAGCGTCAAGAGCGCCTTTTCTTAAAAGAAGCTCGCAGGCGTAGCCGACTTCTTCCCCCGTAGCGTCGTCTAAATTACATTCAAGCTGCACGACCACATCTTTAAGGTTTAAGCTTTCGCCTAAAAATGCGCGAACGCAATTTAACGTTTTAAATTCTTTAGAACCAAACCCGTATCCTGTTTTTTTTATTTTTATTTCAGGCATTGATCTGAAATTTTTTGCGAAATGTTTTATAATTGCGGCGCCCGTGGGCGTGCAAAGTTCGGATTTTATTTTTCCTGAAAAAACCGGAATATCTTTTAAAAGCTCCGCCGTTGCGGGCGCGGGAACGGGAAGCGTTCCGTGGCTGCATTTAACAAATCCGCCGCCCGCATTAACGGGCGATGCGACTATATTGTCCGGAGCAATAGTTTCTATTAAAATGCACGCGGCGGCAATATCCGCAATTGCGTCTAAATTGCCGATTTCGTGAAAATGTATTTGCGAAACTTTTACGCCGTGAACTTTAGCCTCGGCACGCGCTAAAATATTATAAATTGCAAGCGTATTTTTTTTGACAAATTCCGATACGGGAAGTTTTGCGACAATTTTATTTATATCCTGCAAATTTTTAGATTTATGATTTTTTTTGACTGAAAAGTTACTTTCGCAATGCCCGCCTACGGCAACGTTAAACTTATACCCTTTAATGCCGGATTTTTTAACGTTTTGCACGTTTACTTTAACACCGCTCAACCCGAGCGAATTCATTTTTTTTATAAAAGATTTTTTATCGGAAATTAATTCGTATAACGCGGCAGCTATCATATCTCCGGCGGCGCCGTTTAAACATTCTAAATAGAGCGTTTTCATTTTGCGCTCTCCGTTTTATTTATACGGTGGGCTATTACGCCCGCCCCGAAACCGTTGTCTATATTTACCACCGATACTCCGTTAGCGCATGAATTAAGCATGGACAAAAGAGCGCTTACTCCGCCAAAACTTGCGCCGTAACCAACGCTTGTGGGAACGCCTATAACGGGACACCCCACAACTCCGCCCACAACCGAAGCAAGCGCGCCTTCCATACCCGCAACCGCAATAACAACGCGCGCGTTTGCAAGAGTTTCCGCATTAGATAAAAGCCTGTGCACGCCGGCAACGCCCACATCGTAAAGGCGCGTAACGCGGCTGCCCAAAACTTCAGCCGTAACGGCAGCTTCTTCGCAAACCGGAATATCGCTTGTTCCGCCGGAAACTATTACCACAGAACCTTTTTTATTTTTTATTTCTTTGAAGTTAACTACGGCAAGTTTTGCCTGTGGAAAGTATTTTAAGTTTACTTTTTTTGCGGTTAAATATTTTATTTTTTCCGGCGACACTCTTGTAACTATTATATTTTTTAAACCTTTCGCGTTCATGTCCGAAACTATGCCCAATATTTGCCGGCACGTTTTGCTTTCGGCGTAAATTGTTTCGCAGGCGCCCTGCCTTAAACTTCTGTGATAATCTATATTTGCATATCCTAAATTGTTAAACGGTAAAACTTTTAATTTGGTTAAAGTTTTTTCGGCGGAAATTTTACCGTCTTTAAAATGTCGGAGAATTTTTTTGGCATCCATAGCGTTTATTATATAAATTTAAAAGGCGCTCTACAAAAAACAGAGCGCCTTTTTTAATATGTTTATAAATAAATTTTATTTTGCAAAGCGCTGCGCGGCTATTGAGATAAGTTTATACAAACCGTAAAGCAAAACCAACCCTATAACTCCCGCAAAAAACGCGGACAAAAATTCATTATTTATAAAAGACAGAGAATAATCCGTAAAAAACGAAGACGTTTCTTTTGCTTTATCTTCAAAACCGTAATTTATGGAAATTCTCTCTAAAGCGTCGGGATGAGAAGACGCAAACAGACTTGCAAAAAAAACTATTGCAACCGGAACGCCGATTGCGGCAAAAACTTTTTTATTCATTGTCCGCTCCTAACGATTTGAAAAGTTTAAGCATTATAACGGTAAGAATTGTTTCTACAACGGCAAAAAGAAAATGCAGGCTCATCATATCTTTAAACGCTTCGTTAAAAGAAACCGTTGCGGAAAAACCAAGTTCTATCAAACAAAACGCCGCGGCCGTAAGAACGGAAAAAAAGCACGCTGCGCTAACGCCTAAATAATAATTCTTTTTTGCAACAGCCTTGTAAACATAATAAGCTAAAAAAGAACCTACAAAAGCCATGTTAACAATATTTGCGCCAAGCGCCAAAAATCCGCCATCGGCAAAAAACAAAGATTGAACCGTTAACACCGAAGACATAATTACAAAACCGGCAAAAGGCCCCGCTAAAACCGCGGCAAAAACTCCGCCGAGCAAATGCACGCTTGTTGCCGACGCAACGGTAATATTAAACATTTGGCATGCAAAAACCCAAATTGCAATTAACGCCAATTTTCTGAAATACCCGCCGGCGTTTGAACTTAAACCCGGGAAAGATTGCGACAAAGTTGCATTATTATTACCCGCTAATTTCTTTGAAACAACAGTAACCGCGCTTAACACTTTGCTAAAACAATAAGACAACATTGCAACGGCGCCCGCAAGAAGTCCGCCGGCTAAACCGTTATTTAAAAACCCGTCGGGAATATGCATATTCTACCCTCCAAATAATTTTACGTTACTCTATATAATAGTATAAAAATAAAAACCGCCTTTTAAAAAGCGGTTTTATCTTAAAGATTCTACGGCTTTTTTTATATCGCCGGCAGAAAAAATATAGTTGCCGCTTACAAGCGCGTCTGCGCCGGCAGCTACGCAAACTTTTGCGGTTTTATCGTTTATGCCGCCGTCAACTTCTATAATGCAATTATATTTTCTATCGTCTATTATTTTTCTTAAAGCCGCAATTTTGGAAACTTGCGTTTCCATAAAAGACTGACCGCCAAAACCCGGCTCTACGGTCATAACTAAAACCAAATCCAAACTGTCCAGCAAACTTTCAATTTCAGAAACAGGAGTTGCGGGCTTTATTGAAACTCCCGCTTTAATGCCGGACGCTTTAATTTCTTCAAGCAATCCTTTTGCATTTTTAACCGCTTCAACGTGAAAAACTATAATATCCGCGCCCGCTTCCTGAAAATCTTTCCAATATTTTTGCGGATCGGTTATCATAAGATGAACGTCAAGCGTAAGCGGCGTGGCTTTTCTTAAAGACTTCACAACCGGCGCGCCGATAGTAATGTTTGGAACGAAATGCCCGTCCATAACATCCACATGAGCCCAGTTTGCGCCCGCGGCTTCAATTCTTTTAAGCTCTGTTTTTAAGTCCGCAAAATCCGCGGACAAAATTGACGGCGCGACAATTATTCTTTTCAAAATAGCTCCGTTAATGCAGCTGTATATCTTCCGTAAATTTTTTATTTATATAAACTTTTACCGTACCCGCGCCTTTAACGCGTATAGGCACGGAAATTATGGCGCCTTGGCTTTTTACTGAATTAAAAATTTCTTTTTTTCCGTTATCGTCTTCAAGAACAAGGCGGACGTTTTGATTTCCGCCTTTTTTGGGAAGTTGATAATTAAACGTAATATCTTTAATGTCGCCGGAATTTTTTGCAATAACAAGAATAACTTTTTTAATATTTTTTAAATCGGAATCCACAGCAGGTCTTTGCCTTATAACGCTTCCCGACGGATAATCTTGTGTTTCTTCATATCGGACGTCTGCGGACAATCCGTTTTCTGCCGCCAAAAGTTTTGCGTCGTCAAGATTTTTGCCCGCAAAAAGCGGCATAAGTTTAACGCCTGCCGGAGGATGTCCGTCTGAAACTACAATATTTACAACCGCGTCTTTATCGGCAGAAACGTCCGCCTGAGGATCTTGGGAAACAACAAGACCTTTGCCTTGAGAGAACGAATATTTTTTTGTTACCTCGCCCATAACAAGCGAAGACCCTTTCAAAATTATATCGGCGGCGCGCACAGTTTGCCCGACAATGTTAGGAACATATATCATTTCCCCGCCGCGACTTACGGTAACTTTTATAACTTTTCCGCTGCGCACGTTCATGCCCGCCGGAGGGCTTTGTCTTAAAATAACGCCGGGAGAAACGCTGTTATTAAACTCTTCCCCTTCTTTTTTAAGTCCTAAACCGATGGAGGAAAGTTCTTCAACCGCAGACTCTATGCTTTTGCCGCGCAACTCCGGAAGAATTATCTCTTTTTTAGCGTGAATAAAAAAATTCATGACAAGATTAAAAGAGTAATACCCCGCCGCCGCAATTATTACAAAAGCTATAAAAATTTTGAGAAGAGTTTTAAACAAATTACGCTCCGAGTTTTTTATAAGACAAAGTTTAAATAAGGACAACAACAAATACCCCGCCCTATCGGGCACCCCTTTTTCAAAAGGGGAATTAACGACACTGCTGTTTGTGACTTGCCGTTGCTTATCTTCCTACCCTCTTAACCTCTTACCCTCTATACTGCCTACTTCTTCGCCCAGCTCATTTTGGAGCGGAGTCTTGCTCCTACGTTTTCTATAAGTCTGTTGGCTATTTCTTCTCTTGATTTTTTGAAGTTTGGTCTGCCGGTTTCGTTTTCTTTAATCCAGTTGTCGGCAAATTTTCCGGACTGAATGTCCGCCAAAACGGCTTTCATTTCTTTTCTTGTTTCGTCGGTAATTATTCTTTTTCCCGTAACGTATTCGCCGTATTCGGCGGTGTCTGAAATTGAATAATTCATTCTTCCTATTCCGCCTTGGAAAATTAAATCAACAATAAGTTTCACTTCGTGACAGCACTCAAAATACGCTATTTCAGGCTGATAACCGGCGGCTACGAGAGTTTCGAAACCGGAATTTATAAGTTCTACCAAACCGCCGCACAAAACGGCCTGCTCGCCGAACAAATCCGTTTCTGTTTCTTCGGTAAAGGTTGTTTCAAGCACGCCGCCTCTTGTTCCGCCGATACCTTTAGCGTAGGCAAGCGCAAGTTCTTTGGCTTTTCCGCTTGCGTTTTGTTCTACCGCAATCAAACACGGAACGCCTTTGCCTTCTTCATACTGGCTTCTTACCAAATGTCCCGGACCTTTAGGCGCAATCATTATTACGTCTAAATCAGCATTCGGCGAAATTCTTTTATAGCGAATATTAAACCCGTGGGAAAAACTTAAAATTGCATTCTTTTTTATGTTAGGAAGAACGTCTTCGTCCCAAACTTTTTTTTGAACTTCATCCGGAAGAAGAATATGAACCCAGTCGGCCTGCTTTACGGCTTCGGCAACGCTTACCGGTTTCCACCCGTCTTCAACGGCTTTCTTATAATTTGCGCCGCCTTCTCTTTGCGCAACTATAACACGGACACCGGAATCTCTAAGGTTTAGCGCATGCGCGTGACCCTGACTTCCGTAACCTAAAATTGCGATTGTTTTACCGTTTAACAAATTTAAATCTGCGTCAGATTCGTAATACATTTTTGCTTCTTTCATTTTTTCTTACTCCTTAATATTGGAAGATTGGAAGTTTAGATGTTTGGATGTTTAGCAACAACGTTGCTTTGCTGTTACTAAACTTCCAAACTTCTAAGCTGCTTATCTTCTGCTTTTAAATCTATTTTTTCTTACTCCTTAATATTGGAAGATTGGAAGATTGGAAGTTTAGATGTTTGGATGTTTAGCAACAACGTTGCTTTGCTGTTACTAAACTTCCAAACTTCTAAGCTGCTTATCTTCTGCTTTTAAATCTATTTTTTCTTACGGCAAACATAAACGCTGACATGCAGCGCTTGTGTTTGCGCCGCCGCAATAAAATTTATTGCAGCGGCACAAAAAAACTATTTTCTTTTTACCGCATCTTGCAAAGCAGTATCAAGTTTCTGAGACTGTTCGGGCGTTAAAACTTGCGAAACAGCCTGTATATAATCTGTCTGCGCATTTTTCAAAGAAGTTTCGGTTTGAGAGATTGCGGCGTCTTTTGCTTTTGCGCCTTCAAAATCTTTACTTGCAAGAAGTTTTACTTTTTCCGTTTTCAAGTTGGAAATTTTCTTTTTTGCGTCTTTTTGTTTAGCTTTCAAGTCTGCGTCTAATGCGTCAATTTTTGCGCTTTGATCCGCCGTTAAATTTAAATCGGATTTAGCTTTAGAAAGTTTTTTGTCAAAATTTTCATACGTGCTTTTTGCAATGTTTACCTTTTCAACAATTTCCTTCTTTGCTGCAAACGCCTGACCCGAAACGCCCATCACAAAAATAGCAGCGGCCAACACGGACAACATCTTCTTCATACGGCACCTCTCCGGTTTATTTATTTGCAACTCGTGAAGCTTATCCTGCGAAAACACTGCCGCTTTATTTTATTTGCCTCTTGAAAGAGCCACAACGCCGGTTCTGCAAACTTCTTTTATTCCGAAAGACGAAACCGCTTTTATAAACGCGTTCACCTTATCTTCGTCGCCGGTTATTTCAACAATAGCGCTGTCTTGAGCTAAATCTATAATTCTTGTTCTAAAAATTCCGATAGTTTTCATAAGCGCGTCGCGCGTGGAATTTTTTACGTTAATTTTTACAAGAGCCAAACCGCGTTCCACATAATCTACGTCTTTATAATCGTTAACTTTTATAACGTCCACAAGCTTGTTTAACTGTTTTGTAACCTGCTCTAAAACGGAATCGTCGCCTTTAACGACTATCGTCATTCTTGAAACTTCCGGGTCTTCGGTTTCACCCACTGCAAGAGAGTCTATGTTAAACCCGCGCGCGGCAAAAAGCGTGGAAATTCTTGCAAGCACGCCGAACTTATTTTCAACAAGAACAGAAATAGTATGTTTCATAAAAATTCCTTTAACAACAATTACTAATTACGGCGCGCGTTGCGCGCTTATATTAGATAACTTAAAAACAACTGCATTTGTAATTGCCGTTTAACTAACCGCCGATCCTTGTTATTATTTCGTCAAGAGATTTCCCCGCAGGCACCATAGGAAAAATATTTTCTTCTATTTCAACCCACACGTCTAACACCACGGAATTTTTTGCTTCAAGCATTTTTTTTATTGCGCCTTCAACGTCTTTTTTATGAGTAACGCGAATGCCCAAAGCGCCGTAACTTTCCGCCCATTTCACAAAATCCGGAACATAAACCGGACACTTGCTTCTGTCGGGCGAATTGCACCACGACGGGCACGCAGGACGTTTTGCAAGACACGTGTGCGAATATCTTTTCCCGTAAAACATCTCCTGCCACTGGCGGACGTTTCCTAAATATTGATTATTTAAAATTACAACTTTAACGTTAACGTCGTTTAAAATTGCAATTGCCATTTCCTGCATGTTCATTTGAAACGAACCGTCGCCGGCAACGGCTATAACTTCTTTTGTGGGATTGCCGAATTTAGCGCCTATTGCCGCCGGAAAACCAAAACCCATAGTGCCAAGCCCGCCGGAACTTACAAAAAGTCTGGGGTTTGCGGCTTTATAATATTGAGCAGACCACATTTGATGCTGACCTACTTCGGTGGTTATTACCGCCTCACCCTTTGTTAACTCTGAAATTTTTTCTATAACGTATTGCGGATGAAGTTTATCGTCGTTTCTTTCGTAACCTAAAGGATGCTCTGCTTTCCACGCGTCAATTTTTTTAATCCAATCTGCTCTTTTTTTACTTTCAACAAGTCCCGACATCTCTTCCAAAACTTTTTTTGCGTCGCCAACAACCGGAATATCGGTTTCTACAACTTTAGATATTGCCGTAGGGTCTATATCAACATGAATAATTTTAGCGGCTTTAGCGAAATCGCAAACTTTGCCGGTGCAGCGGTCGTCAAAACGCGCGCCGACGGCAATTATAACGTCCGCCGCCTGAACGGCTTTGTTTGCCGCATACGTTCCGTGCATGCCGAGCATTCCTAAACTTAAATTTGTATCGTGAGGATACGCTCCCACGGCAAGCAAAGTGTTTGTTACGGGAATGTCCGCTTTTTTTGAAATTTCTAAAATTTCTTTTTCGGCGTTTGAAACGACAACGCCCGTTCCTATGTAAAATACGGGATTTTTGCTTTCATTAATTATAGAAGCCGCTTTTTTAATTTGCCCTGGGTGTCCGTTGTAATTTGGTTTATAAGAACGAATGCTTACTTTTTCAGGATAAACAAGTTCGCAAATTCCGCGCTGAACATCTACGGGAATATCTACAAGCACAGGCCCCGGTCTTCCGGTAGAAGCTATGTAAAAAGCTTCTTTAATTGTGCGCGCCAAATCTTTAACGTCTTTAACTAAAAAATTATGTTTTGTAACGGGGCGCGTAATGCCCGTAATGTCCGCTTCCTGAAAAGCGTCCTGACCGATAACCGCAGTTGAAACCTGTCCGCTAAAAGCAACAAGAGGCACGGAATCCATATAAGCTGTAGCTAAAGGCGTAACTATATTTGTAGCGCCCGGCCCTGACGTAACAATGCAAACGCCGGGTTTTCCGGTAGAGCGCGCATAACCATCCGCCATATGCCCCGCCGCCTGCTCATGGCGCGCTAATATAAAATTTAATTTTGAACCGTGTATTGCGTCAAATATAGGCAAAGCCTGTCCGCCCGGAAGTCCAAACACTACTTCAACATTCTCTTTAAGTAAACATTCTATTAAGATTTGCGCGCCTGTTAATTCTGCCATAGTGTTTGTCCTCCTTATAGAATTTGCTTATTGCTGAAATTATTTAGCAGCTAATGACAAACAACAACAAATACCCCGTCAGGCTACGCCTGCCACCCCTTTTTATAAAAGGGGAATTAACGACACAGGATGCAGAGGGTGAGTAAAGACTCAAAAAAGATGTTGCTTATCCTCTTGCCCTCCTATCTTCTTTCCTTCACGTGCATAATTTGTATAAAATTTGTTATCAGGCACCCCTTTTGCAAAAGGGGAATTAACGACACTTGCTCCTTACTCCTTCCTACTTTAACCACTCGCCGTTTCTCATCTTCCTATCCTCTTACCTTCTTATCATCTATTTATCATTTAAGTATCGCGCCCGTATCTGCCGACTGGACAAGTTTTGCGTATCTTGCCATGTAGCCGGTTTTTACTTTCGGTTCGGGCTTAATTGCTTTTGCAATTCTTGCCTTTATTTCCTCATCGGACAACTTAACGTTTAATGTTCTTTTGGGAATATTTATTTCTATTGTGTCGCCTTCATTTATTGCGGCAATTGCTCCGCCGCTTGCCGCCTCAGGGGAAATATGCCCTATGCACGGGCCTCTTGTTCCGCCGGAAAATCTGCCGTCGGTAAGAAGCGCTACCGAATCCGTAAGACCCATTCCCGTTAAGGCGCTTGTGGGAGAAAGCATTTCGCGCATTCCGGGCCCGCCGGCTGGTCCTTCGTATCTTATAACAACAACGTCGCCTGAAACTATTTTTTTATCAAGTATAGCTTTCATTGCATCGTCTTCGGAATTAAAAACTCTTGCGCGCCCTGAAAAAACTTTCATTTTTTCGCTGACCGCCGCCTGTTTAACAACGGAACCGTTCGGTGCGATATTTCCGAAAAGCACCGCAATGCCGCCTTCGGGCTTGTAAGGATTTTTTGCTCTTATAACGTCTTCGTCAAGAATTTTTGCGGACTTTGCAATTTCTTTTATATCAATTCCGTTAACGGTTTTATTTGAATTTAATTTGTCTGCCATTGCGCAAAGCACAGCGGGCACGCCGCCTGCGTTATCTAAATCTTCCATGTAATGGTCGCCGGCAGGTTCAAGGCAGCAAATCTGCGGAGTTTTTTTGGATATTTCGTCAAACAACTCTAACGGCAATTTTATTTGCGCTTCATTTGCTATTGCCGGCAAATGTAAAACCGTATTTGTAGAACCGCCTAAAGCCATGTCCGCGGTAATTGCATTTTTAAAAGAGTCTAACGTTAATATGTCGCGCGGTCTTATATTTTCTTTAACAAGCTCAACAACTCTTATTCCCGATTCGTAAGCTATTCTTTTTTTCTTCGCGCTTACCGCAAGCGCAGTGGCGCAGCCGGTTAGAGACATTCCCATTGTTTCGGTTAAACACGCCATAGTGTTTGCCGTGTACATTCCCTGACACGCGCCGACTCCCGGACATGCCGCCATTTCAAGTTCGCAAAGCTGCTCTTCGGTAATTTTTCCCGCCTGAAATTGACCTACCGCTTCAAACGTATCTCTTACCATTGAACGTCTTTTTTTCTCATACATTCCCGTAAGCATTGCTCCCGCCGTAACAACTATTGCGGGAATATTTAAACGCGCCGCAGCCATAAGCATTCCCGGCGTAACTTTGTCGCAATTTGAAAGTAAAACCAAACCGTCCAACATGTGAGCGTTGGCGACGGTTTCAACCAAATCCGCAATTATTTCTCTTGAACCAAGCGAATAATGCATGCCGCTGTGACCCATAGCTATGCCGTCGCAAACCGCCGGCGCGCCGAAAATAAACGGAACTCCGCCGCCTGCCGCAATGCCTCTTTCAATATATCTTTCAAGTTCGCGCATTGAAACGTGCCCCGGAACCAAATCCGTAAACGACGACGCAATGCCGATAAAAGGCTTATTTAAATCTCTGGGAGAAATTCCCGTGGAGTAAAGCAAACATCTGTTTGGCGCGCGAACGGCGCCCTTTTTTATTTGGTCGCTTCTCATTTTAAAGCTCCGTTAAAACTTTGTTAAGACTTCATTTTTGGGTTAAAAATATTTTTTATTATACTAAATCTTCGCATATGCGGACAATTGAAATATCCCGCTTACTTTTTGCTTTTTATAAGTTTATATTCCACCGCGTCCGACAACGCCTGCCATGAAGCGTCTATTATGTTTTCATTTACGCCGATTGTTCCCCAAGATTTGGAAGCGTCCGAAGATTCTATGAAAACTCTCACCCTTGCGGCAGTGTTTGCTTTGCTGTCAACAACGCGCACTTTAAAGTCCGTAAGAAAAACGTTTTTTATCTGCGGATAGTATTTTATTAACGCTTTGCGCAAACAATTATCAAGCGCGTTTACCGGGCCGTCGCCTTCGGCAACCGTGTGTTCTTCTTTGCCTTTTATGTTAAGTTTAACCGTAGCTTCGGAAACTATCGCGCCGGTTTCGTCTTTTTCTACCGCAACTCTGTAACTTTTCAAAGAGAAAAACGGCTTAAAAGATTCAAGCGCTTTTTTTGTAAGCAAAAAGAAAGATCCGTCGGCGTCTTCGTATTGATAGCCCGCATTTTCTTTTTCTTTAATTATTTTTATTACCTGTTTTACGTCTTCGCCGTCGCCTTTAAGCCCAAGCGCAAGTTCGCCGGCTTTAGAGACAACGTTGCTTTTGCCGGACATATCGCTTACTATAATTCTTCTTTCATTGCCCACGCTTTCGGGCTTTATATGCTCGTAAGTCTGCGAATTTTTTTCTATTGCCGAAACGTGTATGCCCGCCTTATGCGCAAACGCGTTTCTGCCTACGTAAGGTTTTGTATCGTCGGGTATAAGGTTTGCTATTTCGTCAACGTATCTTGAAAGTTCCGTAAGTTTTGAAAGCGCTTTGGGCGCAACACATTTATAATCTTTTTTTATTTGCAGCGCGGGAATTATTGAACACAAATTTGCGTTGCCGCAACGCTCGCCGATGCCGTTAATTGTCCCCTGAACCATAACGCAGCCTTCTTCAACCGCGCTTATGGAATTTGCAACCGCGCAGCCGGAATCGTTATGGGCGTGAATTGCAAATTTAACTTTTGGAAACGCTTCAACCGTTTGCGCCGTTATTTTTGAAATGTCCGACGGCAGCATTCCGCCGTTTGTTTCGCAAAGGCAAACAATATCCGCGCCCGCGTCGGATGCCGCTTTTACCGAAGCTAAAGCGTAATTTTTATTGTTTTTGTAACCGTCAAAAAAATGTTCGGCGTCAAATATTACTTCAAGTTTTTTAGATTTCAAAAACGCCACGCTGTCGGAAATCATTTTTAAATTTTCTTCGCTTGTGGTTTTAAGCGCGTATTTAACGTGCATGTCCCAAGATTTTCCAAAAATACAAGCCGTTTTCACGCCGGATTTTATAACGGCGCGCAAATTAGAATCGTCCGCGGCTTTAACGCCTTTGCGGCGGGTAGAGCTGAAAGCAACTAATTTAGAAGAAAGGCGAAGCCTCTTTGCCAAAGCAAAAAACTGTTCGTCTTTAGGGTTTGCTCCCGGCCAGCCGCCTTCAATATATGAAACGCCGAAAGCGTCTAACGCTTTGGCAATTTTTATTTTATCTTCAACGCTAAAAGATATGCCCGCACCCTGCGACCCGTCCCTTAACGTTGTATCAAAGATTTGTATGTTTTTCATTTTTACCCCGCCAACATATACCGTATCGGAACTTCGTTATTACTTGCATTGACAGGCAATAACTGCATGTTTGTATGTTTGTCATTCCGGGCTTGATCCGGAATCCATTTTTACTAAAATATTGTCTTTTTACAACTCACGCTTTCAGCGTGTAATGAATATTTATTTTTACCAACCATGGATCCCCGATAACAACTTTCGGGGATGACAAGCAAAGACAAAATATTTTGCGTTTATGCGACGAAACTTTGACACGCGGTGTAGCAGCGCTACATAAGCGGCGAAGTTTCTAAGCAGAAACGCAAAAGACGCAGCGCCTATTTTTTCTTTGCTAATTTAAAACCATCATGCAGGTACTCAACGGCTTTTGTTAAATCCGTTGAATCAACAATGCAGGAAATTTTTATTTCGCTTGTGGAAATCATTTCTATGTTAATGCCTTTTTTTGAAAGAATTTCAAACATTTGCGCGGCTACTCCGGCGTTGCTTCTCATGCCTATGCCTACCACGGAAACTTTCGCCACGTTTTCGTCGGCAACAACGTTTGACGCTTTAAGTTCCGCGGCAATTTTATCAAGCTCAAGCTGCGTTTTTTTTATGTCTTGCTTGCTTACCGTAAAAGAGATATCGTTTTTTTTGTCAACGGCGGCGGACTGAATAATCATGTCCACATTCACGCCGATTTTTGCAAGTTTGCCGAAAATTTTTGCGGCAACGCCCGGAATATCCGGCAAATCTATTATTGTAAACTTAACCTGATTTTTATCAAAAGTTACTGCGGAAACCAATAATGCTTCCATCTTTTTTCTCCTTATTTTTTCTTCGCTTGTTATAATTGTGCCCACATTATCGCTGAAAGTGCTTCTTGAATGAATTTCCACACCGAACTTTTTTGCAACCTCAACGCTGCGCGCCTGCAAAACCTGCGCGCCCGAACCCGCCATTTCAAGCATTTCGTCGTAGGAAAGATAATCTAATTTTCTTGCGTTTTTCACCGCGCGGGGGTCGGTTGTGTAAACGCCCTCAACGTCAGAATATATTTCGCAGGAATCTGCTTCTAACGCCGCAGCCAAAGCGACGGCAGTTAAATCCGAACCGCCGCGTCCGAGAGTTGTAATGTCGCCTTTAGGATTTGCCGCCTGAAAACCGGCAACAATAACTATGTTGCCTTTTGCAAGCTGCGCTTTAACTTTTTTAGGATCTATTTTTCTTATTTTTGCGCGCGTATAGTCGGCATCTGCGGTAATGCCCGCCTGAGGACCGGTCATAGAAACAACTTTTTCGCCCATTGCGTCTATGGTCATGGCAAGAAGAGAAATTGAAACCTGCTCGCCGGTGGCAAGCAGCATATCCATTTCTCTTGCGGGAGGATTTGCCGAAACTTTTTCCGCCATTTCAAGCAAATCGTCGGTGGTGTCTCCGGGAGCGGAAACTACCGCGACAACTTTATTGCCCGCGTTTTTTTTAGCCGTAATTTTTCTTGCTACAACTTTCATTTTGTCGGCGTCCGCCACTGACGACCCGCCGAATTTCATTACCACTAATCCCATCTTTTTCTCCTAAAACAAAACTGATTTTATTATTTGAAAAACATTTAATTTCGCTTTTAAAAATATATTCAGCAAACGCGGATCCCGCCGTATTTAGACGCTACGGCGCAGGCTGCCGCGGAAGAACTTCTTTTCAATAACATTCCGCAATGGCACTTCGCGTCGCTTTTAACTTTGTCTCTCAACGCCTTTTTTGTCAAAATCCAAAATATAACTTTTAACCGCTACGCTTTCTTTTTTCCAAATTTTTGTCATTTCTTTTTTTACGGTTTCCGCTTTTTTTGCGTCGCAAAAAGCCGCAAGAGTAGGGCCGGAGCCGGAAAGATACGCGCCGTACGCGCCGGCATCTATCGCTGCGCGTAAAACTTCGTTCATTGCGGGAATCATTTTGCCTCTGTAAGGCTGATGAATTTTATCCTGCGTGCCTTTTTTCAAAAGCGTCCAGTCGCCGGTACAAAACGCCGCCGTAAGAAACGCAACGCCCGACGTATTAAAAACAACGTCCTGCAAGTTAACGCATTTGGGCAAAATTTGTCTTGAACGTTTCGTGCGAAGCTCAAACGACGGAACGCACAAAACAACTTTTAATTTAGGAACCGGCAAATGCAAAATTTCGCCGTGCGGGTTTTGATCGTTTTTTGAACAAACGCAAACTCCGCCGAAAACCGCCGGCGCCACGTTGTCGGGATGACCTTCAATTTTAACCGCAAGTTCCGTTATTTGAGATTTGTTAAGTTTTAAGCCGCAAAGCGCGTTTGCCAAAGCTATGCCGCCGACAATTGCCGACGCGCTTGAGCCAAGCCCGCCGCTTAAGGGAATGCCTGTGTTAATGGTTATATTTAAATTTTTAAAATTATATTTTGTTTCGCCGAGAACTTTAAAAGTTTCTTTCATTGCCTGCCAAACAAGATTTTTCTCGCTTTTAGGAAGCGCAATTTTACCTTCGCCTTTTAAAACAATTTTGCCGCCCTTGCCGTTTTCAACGGTTGCAGCTTCAAACTCGTTATAAACAGACAGCGCCGCGCCGAACACATCAAACCCGGGACCTAAATTTGCCGTAGTAGCCGGCACCCTCATTCGCACTTTCATTTATTTAATTCCTTTACTTTTATATGTTAAATAATGACATTCAACAACGACAAAAAAACAAATACCCCGCCCTATCGGGCACCCCTTTTTATAAAAGGGGAATTAACAACTCCGCTGCTTGTTACCTTTTACTTATTCTTTATTACTTGCCGTTACTTATCTTCCTACCATCCTACCCTCTTATCATCTTTATCAGGGGAATTGACAACACTTGCTCCTTACTCCTTCCTACTTTCTACTTTAACAACTTGCCGTTTCTCATCTTCTCAACTTCCCAACTTCCTAACTTCTTACCCTCTGCCGTTATAGCTATTCGTCGCGCATAGCGCAGAACTCGCCGCACATAGTGCATACGTCATCTTGCTGCGGCGGCAGCTTTGCTCTTTCGGTTCTTAATTTTTCAGGGTCTATGCAAAACTCTTCCTGCTTTTTCCAGTCTCTTAACTTTCTATATTTAGACATTGCGTCGTCTTGATCTTTTGCGCCTTTGACGCCTTTAACAATATCGGCGGCGTGTCCGGCAATTCTTGCGGCAATTACGCCTTCGCGGACGTCTTTGACGTTCGGAAGTCTTATATGTTCCGCAGGCGTTACGTAGCAAATAAAATCTACGCCTTTGGCCGCGGCTAAAGCTCCGCCGATTGCCGACGTTATGTGGTCGTAACCGGGGGCGATGTCTGTAACCAAAGGCCCTAAAAAGTAAAGAGGCGCGCCGTGACCTAATTTTTTTGCAAGCGTAACATTTGCTTCAATTTGATTTAGCGGCACGTGTCCCGGACCTTCTATCATAGTTTGCACGCCGGCGGCTCGGGCTTTTAAAACAAGTTCGCCAAGCACGGCAAGCTCGCCAAGCTGAACTGCGTCGGACGCGTCAAAAGCTGCGCCCGGACGAAAACCGTCGCCAAGCGATAAAGTTACGTCGTACTTTTTTGCTATAGCCAAAAGTCTGTCGTATTGAGCGTATAAAGGATTTTCTTTGCCCGTAGCGTTTATACATTTAACTAAAAACGATCCGCCGCGGCTTACAACGCCCGCCAAGCGTCCCTGACGGTTTAATATTTCAACGGTGGCTTTATTTATTCCGCAATGAACGGTAATAAAATCTACGCCCTGCTGCGCCTGTTCTTCTATAACGTCAAACAACATTTCGCCGTCTATTTGCGATATTTTTTTGCCCTGCGCAACCGTTCTGCATGCGGCTTCATAAATAGGCACCGTGCCAACCTGCACAGGACAGCGGGCTAAAATTTCTTTTCTTATTTGCGTTAAATTTCCGCCGGTGGACAAATCCATAACCGCGTCGGCGCCGGCTTTAACGGCAACGTCAAGCTTTACAAGCTCTTCTTCCAAATTTATGTAGTCGGGCGATGTGCCGATATTTGCGTTAACTTTTGTTTTTAAACCTTTGCCTACCGCGATTATTTTTGAAAGTTTTCTGTTTATGTTTTTAGGAATTACTATTGTGCCGTCCGCTACGCCTTCTCTTATAAAATCTTCGCTTAAATTTTCCGCGGTTGCGGCGGCTTGAATTAATTTGTTCGCTTTTTTATTTTGCGCGTCTTGCATTAACGTCATATTTGTTCCCTTTGGCTTAAATTTTCTCTCATGCAAAAAATTTCTTATATTTTAAATAAACTTTTTTTTCCAAATTATACGCGGCGTATCTTTGAGTTTTAAATTTTGCGCTGCTTTGAGGAAAAACGGTTTTTGAATACTCTTCCAAAACTCTTAAAGATTCCTGCGCGCGTTTAAAGTTTGCCGCCAAAATTTCCGGCAATTCTTTTTTTGCCGTTTCCGGCATGTCTCTGCCGCTATCTGTAACCGTATCGCGTTCTTGAATTAAGCAAGAATAACATTCTCTTAAAATTTTATCGGTATTATGCCTTATATCGCGAATTTTTTTATACAAAGCGCCGTCGTTTAAAACATAACGCAAACAATCTTCAACCACGCGAAGCCCTTCGCGACAACGATTTAAATTCGCATCTATTATACGACAAACATTCTTTTTACCTTTCACCTTACTCCTTCCTACTTACTACTTGTCTTTTTGCCATATCGTTCCACAATGGTGTTAATTAAATTTGTTGTTGATTTGCCTTTTACAAACGGGTAGCGATAAACTTTTTTCACAAACTCTCTGCCGACAATATCTTGAAGTTTGTAGTCGCCGCCTTTAACTAAAACGTCGGGCTTAACGGCTTTTAAAAGTTCGTGCGGAGTTTGTTCGCCGAAAACCACAACGTAATCTACGGGCTTTAACGCAAGCAATAATTGCGCTCTGTCTTTTTCGCCCACAAGCGGACGTTTGGGACCTTTTAAACAGCTTAAAGACTTATCGGAATTTATAGCCACAACCAAAACGTCGCCAAGCGATTTTGCTTTTTTGAAAAGACTTGTATGACCTAAATGAAGCAAGTCAAAACATCCGTTTGTAAAAACAACTTTCTTGCCGGATTTTTGAAGTTTTTTTATTTCAGCCTGCAGCTCTTTTCTGGTTAGGGCTCTGTTCTTCATTTTGATTCCTTTAAAAATAAGGAGAAGCTCTGTTTATTTAAAAACGGATTTTCGTATTTCGCCGCAATAACGCAACACAGCTAAAGCACAATGCGCTTGCTATTTGTTTAGTCTTTAAAAAGCTGCGCTTCTAAAATTTTGCAAATTATATGTATGGCCAAAATATGACATTCCTGCGCGCGGGCAGTAGTTTTTGACGGCGCGCGAAAAATTATATCGCAAATATCTTTCATTTTGCCGCCGTCGGAATTTGTAAAACCTATAACCGTAACGCCGATTTTTTTTGCAGCTTCTATTGCTTTAAGAACGTTTGGCGAATTTCCGCTTGTTGATATTGCAACAAACACGTCGCCTTTTTGCGCAAACGCCTCTACTTGGCGGCTAAAAGACTGTTCATAACCGAAATCATTTCCCGCGGCGGTTATTGTGGAAATATTTTCGGATAACGCTATGGACGGAAGAGCCGCTCTGTTTTTTTCAAACCGCACGACAAGCTCCGCGGCAAAATGGAGCGCATCGGAAGCCGAACCGCCGTTTCCGGCAATAAGAGTTTTTTTGCCGTTTCCGTAAGCTTCAATTATTGTATTTGAAATTTTTTCTATCGTTTTAAGATATTGGTCGGAAAGCAAAGCTTTTTTTGCTTCAACGCTTTCATTAATTAAACTTTTTATAGTTTCTTGCATTTGCAGCTCCTGTTTACGTTTTTAAAACATAAAAGCCCGAGTGTCGCTTTAAGACAACGGGCTTTTGTTTTAAATATTAAGGAAACCCGCAGGTTTTTAGCGTCCGAAAATATATTTTGGCAAAAAGTCCGTGGCTACGGAACCTTTGCGGTAATGTTCGTTTGTCATAATTTTGCCGTGAAGAGAAGACGTATTTTTTATGCCCTCAATTTCTACTTCTCTTAATGCGCGCGACATTCTGTCTATAGCTTCTTCTCTGTCTGCGCCAAGCGCAATAACTTTAGCTATTAAGCTGTCGTAAAAAGGAGGAATTGTATATCCGGAATAAACGTGCGTGTCAACTCTTATTCCGGGACCTCCGGGCAAATACAGTTTGCCGATTTTTCCGGGGGACGCAATAAAATCTTTATCCGGATCTTCGGCGTTTATTCTGCATTCTATAGCGTGTCCGAGTATTTTTATTTTTTCCGAATTAAACGAAAGTTTTTCACCGGCGGCAAGCCTTATCTGCTCTTTTACAAGATCTATACCGGTAATCATTTCCGTTACCGGATGTTCTACCTGAATTCTTGTGTTCATTTCCATAAAATAGAAATGTCCTTTTTTATCAACAAGAAATTCAACCGTGCCGACGGTTACATATTTTACGGCTGCGGCTGCGTTTTTTGCAGCTTTGCCCATTTTTTTTCTAAGCGCAGAACTTATTAGCGGAGACGGACTTTCTTCAACGAGTTTTTGATGTCTTCTTTGTATAGAACAATCTCTCTCGGGAAGATACGCCACTTTTCCGAATCTGTCGCCAAGCACCTGAAACTCTATGTGGTGCGGCTCTTCAATATATTTTTCCATGTAAACTTCGGGGTTGCTAAAAGACGCTTTGGCTTCCGCCTGCGCCATGGCAATTGCGTTTTTTAATTCGCTTTCGGCGTTAACTATTCTCATGCCTTTTCCGCCGCCGCCCGCAGTTGCTTTAATTATTACGGGATAGCCTATTTTTTTTGCAAGCGAAAAAAGCTTTGCGTCGTCTGCGTTTACCGGTCCGTTAGAGCCCGGAACCACGGGAACGCCGGCTTTTTTCATAAGCTCTATTGCGGTAATTTTATCGCCCATTTTTTCTATTGACTCTTTATCAGGGCCTATAAATTTAATTCCGCAGGCTTCGCAGACTTCCGCAAAATATGTGTTCTCGGCTAAAAACCCGTATCCCGGGTGAATTGCGTCCGCGCCGGAAATTTCAGCAGCCGCTATTATGCTTGGAATATTTAAATAACTTTCGGTTGCGCTTGCCGGACCAACGCATATAGACTGATCGGCAAGTTTCACGTGCATGCTTTCTCTGTCAACGTCGGAATGAATTGCCACCGTTTTAACGCCAAGCTCTCTGCAGGCTCTTATTACTCTGCAGGCTATTTCGCCTCTGTTTGCAATCAAAACTTTTTTAAACACTTTTATCTCCTAAAAAACAGTTTGGAGTCTGAAAAGTCTTATGCGAATCGTTAATTTCACTTTCCGCTTTTCACTTTTAAATTTGCCGCTATTATTTGCTTGTGTCAACTAAAAATAATTCCTGTCCGTATTCCACCGACGCGCCGTTTGCAACTGAAACTTTCACAACTTTGCCTTTAACTTTTGAAACTACGTCTTTTATAATTTTCATAGCTTCAATTTGCCCGACTTTTTTGCCCGGCTCTACCGACGAACCTTCTTTAATAACTTGGCTTTTGTCGCTGCCGGCGGCGTGAAAAGTGCCCACTGTGGCAGAAGTTATTGCGACAATAGAAGATTTTTCCTCTTCTGCGACAACCTGCTCTGCCGCGGCCTGCGCAGCGGGCGCGGCGTCAAACTCTGCGGCGCTCTTTTTGAAATACAAAGAATCTTCGCCGCTTTGATACTCAAGTTCTTCAATATCGGTTTCTTTAACAGACTTTAAAAAAGCTTTTATTTCCTGCGGATTCATGTAAAACTCCGTTTTAAGAAGATAAGAAGTTTGGAAGTTTAGTAAAAAAGTCGTTGCCAAACTTCTTGGCTGCCAAACTGCCAAACTTCTAATTATGAGACTCTTTCTACGTATTCGCCTGTACGAGTATCAACTTTCACTCTGTCGCCCTCTTTAATAAAAAGAGGAACGCGAATATCCGCGCCGGTTTCAAGTTTTGCCATTTTTGTCATGTTGGAAACAGAGTCGCCTTTAATGCCGGGCTCCGATTCTGCAATTTTCATTTCTATAATCAGCGGCAGGTCTATGCCTATAAGTTCGTTTTCAAGATAAACGGCTTCAACTTCAAGATTTTCTTTTAAGAAGTTTGCCATTTCTCCAAGCAATACGGGGGCAACGCTTATTTGCTCGTATGAATTCATATCCATAAAATTAAAATTTTCGCCTTCTTTGTAGAGAAACTGTTTCTTTTGACGGGAAACGGTTAAAGCTTCAAATTTTTCACCGCTTTTAAAAGTGCGTTCTACCGTGCCGCCTTTTTTAAGATGGCGAAGTTTTACGCGCATTACGGCTCCGCCTTTGCCGGGTTTGTGGTTTTGAAACCACGTAATTTGGTAGGGCTCGCCGTCAACCAAAATATTAAGTCCGTTTTTGAAATCTGATGTTGAAACCATTTGTTCTCCTGATTGTTTATTTATACGGAGCGGACGTTAAAATCTCGCAGCCGTTTTCTGTTATAAGTATTGTGTCTTCTATTCTAACGCCGAACTCTCCGGCAAGATAAATTCCGGGCTCAACCGTTACAGCCGTGGAGCTTAAAAAAACGCCTTCGGCATTATATGCAAGCAAAGGCATTTCGTGAATTTCTATTCCCACCCCGTGTCCGGTAGTGTGAATAAAATTATCTTTATATCCGGCCGCATCTATAACGTTTCTTGCGGTTTTGTCTGCCCAAGATACGGGCAAGCCGGCTTTTATTGCTTTCAAAACAGCGCTTTGGGACTCTTTTACAATATCCCAAATTTCTCTGAATTTCGTATTAATTTTACCTAAAAAGTATGTTCGTGTCAAATCCGAACAGTAACCTTTATACACGCAGCCGATATCCATCATTATTATATCGTTTTCCCGAATTTTGCGATTTGAGCTTGCGTGATGCGGGTTTGCGGAATTTTCACCCGCTGCCACTATGGGAGTAAAGCTTTCTTTTACTTTGTTTTGCGCGAAAAGTTCAAGAACCCTGTAGCAAACGTCAAGCTCTGTCATACCGGCTTTAATTTCTTCTTTAACCGTTTGGCAAACTTGAGAAACAATTTCGCACGCTTTTCTTAAATTTGCAATTTCTTCGCTTGTTTTTACAATACGCAAATTATCCAAAACGCCGGTTTTTGCGCAAAGCTCTATATTGTTTGCCGCAAGCTTTTTTTGCAAAACTATAAAATCCGCGGCGCTTATATACTTTGCATCCGTAATTATGCGTTTTACGGCATTGTCTTTTGCAGCTTTGGCAGTCTGCGCGCTAAACGGAGCGCCGGCAATTATTTCCGCATTTTGTCCGGCAAAAAATTCTTTCATTTGGTTTTGCGTCATCTTTGAACATACAACGTAAATTGTTTGCCTGCAGGCAAAAATCCAAAACCCGTCAAACTCCGCGCCGGATAAATAAAAAGTTTCTTTTTGATTTGTAAAAAGAAAAGCTTCGCCTTCGGTTTTGTATTTTTCCTGCAGAGCTTTAATTTTATTTAACATTATTATTCCTTTGGTTTAAAAACCCGCCGGAGCCTATTTGTAAGCTAACGGCAAAAAATAACACTTGACATCTTTGTTATTATTTTATTAAATACTGCAACGAACTTCAAAGTATGTTTAGGCAAACTTTAGAATTCGCAATTTAAGTTATCCGCAAAGACGGATGGTAAACAAGGAGTTTCAGCAAATGGCACAAGGCAAAGTAAAGTGGTTTAACGACCAGAAAGGTTACGGATTCATTTCTAACGATGACGGATCAGGCGACGTATTTGCACACTATTCAGCAATTCAGTCTGATGGTTTCAAATCGTTGGCAGAGGGCGACAGCGTTGAATTTGAAGTTGTTAATTCAGACAAAGGTCCTAAAGCAGCAAACATAAAAAAGATCTAATCTAACCAACAACTAAAAAGCCTTGAAGATAATATCTTCAAGGCTTTTTTTATTTTAATGAAACTTTTCCAATCATAAACCGCGCTGAGGCGGCAACTGCTAACAGCTTGATTACAGCGAAGCTAATTTTTTTAGGGCGAAGAGGTAGCCGTCAACTCCGAAACCGGCAATTTGACCTATGCATACGCCGGCGATGTAAGATTTGTGGCGAAACTCTTCTCTTGAATAGACGTTGGAAATGTGCACTTCAATTGCAGGCGCGGCTATTGCGGAAATTGCGTCTCTTATTGCCACCGACGTGTGCGTGAACGCCGCCGGATTAATTACAATAGCGAAAACTTTATCTTTTACGGATTGAATTTTATCAACTATCTCGCCTTCGTGGTTAGACTGAAAAAACTCAACTTCAACTTTCAATTCTTTGGCAAGCGAACTTATTGCTTTTTCAATATCGGCAAGCGTAGCGTTGCCGTAAATTCCGGGTTCGCGAGAGCCGAGCATGTTTATGTTGGGGCCGTTTATTATCAATATTTTTTTCATTTATTCTCCCTCAAAAATTCTTTAAGCGTTTTTAAAGCCGCGCCGTCTTTAACTTCCGCGTCCGAAATGCTTTTTCCTATATCTTTTAATAATACAAAACGTAAAGACGCGTTTACGGATTTTTTATCTTTTTTCATAAGTTCCAAAAGTTTGAGAGCATTTAAGTTTTTAAAGTTGAAAACAAATCCGGCGGCGGTTAAAAGCTCTTTTACCTGCAGAAACGTTTCTTTGCCGCACAATTTTAAATCGAGAGAAAGTTTTGCCGCGTAAAGCATTCCGGCGGCCACGGCTTCTCCGTGAAGAAATTTTTTATATTTTGTAAAAGTTTCAATTGCGTGCGCCAAGGTATGTCCGAAATTTAAAACCGCGCGAACGCCGGTAACTTCTTTTTCGTCTTTTTCAACGACGCGCGCTTTGTAAGAGCAGCTTTTAAAAATCATATAGTTAAATTCGTCCGCGCCGATAATGCCTTTTTCTAAAACATCTTGAAGATAGTCGTAAAAATTTTTATCAAAAGTAAAGGCGTATTTTACAACTTCGGCAAGACCGTTTTTTAGCTGACGCTCGTCAAGCGTGGCAAGGTAAAAAGAGTTTATCCACACAAAAGACGGCTGATAAAAAGTTCCGGCAATATTTTTTCCGCCGGAAGTATTTACGGCAGTTTTTCCGCCGACGGAAGAATCCGTCATGGCAAGAAGCGTAGTAGGCGCCTGAACAAATTTAACGCCGCGCATATACGTTGCCGCAAAAAACCCCGCAACGTCGCCGACAACTCCGCCGCCCAAAGCTATAACGCAACCTTTCCTGTCAAGCCCCGCTTTAAGAGCCTTATCATACAAAGAGCTTAAAGACGCTATGCTTTTGCCGCTTTCGCCGGCGGGTATAACCGCAAAAGAAGTTTGAAACCCAGCTTTTTTTAAAATATCCGAAAACGATTTTAAGTGAATTTTAGCGACGTTGGAATCCGTAACTATAAAAATATTTTTCGCGCGGAAAACTTTTTTAAAAGCGGCTACAAAATCCGCCGAGGACTCTGAAATTAAAATATTATAAGGATTGGTTTTAAGCCTGACTTTTATTGTTTGCATAAGTTAATTCTACAATTTTTTTAAAGGTTTGTCTTATTGTGAAATTCGTAATTTGTAATTCCTAATTCGTAATTGTCTTTTTCAAATCCGCCCATCGGCAAAAAATTAAAAACTTCAGAAAAAATATGAAATACAAAGAACCTTCTATTCCCCATGCGGGAATTAAAAAACCGCCGCCCAAAAGCGACGCCGCAACAAAACCGGCAAGCGTTAAAACAAGTGCGCGTTTTCTGTCGGCAAGTTTGCGCGTATGTTCCGTAAGCAGCGCAACACCGGCGCCGAACAAAACGCCCAAACACAAAATTACCGCAAGCGCCGTCCAAACATTGACGGCGTAAATCTTTAAAATTATATACCAAACAATAAACAGCGCTATTTGCAGCGCTTCGCATAAAAACATCTTATTTATAAACGGCGCGCGTTTATAAATTTTGCCGTAAAACAATATTGCGACAAGAACCCCCAAAATAAAAACCGCACAGGCGCAAGCGCCCCATCTGAAAATTTGTCCGCTGTAAGTTTGAAACGCGAAAATAACATTAAAAGCAAGCCATGCCGCCGATACGCCTTGCGCAAAAGCCGCCGTTTTATAAAGAGTTCGGGAAAGGAAAAATATTATTATAACCGCAAACACCGCAAGATAAGAATACTGCAAAATGTCGTCTAAAAAAACGCTTAAATAAGGCGAAAAACCGGATTGCATATATAAAACCGACAGCATCATTGCGCTTGGACTTAAATCCGAATTTACGACGTCTCTTTTTGCAATTATGTCCATTTCGTTTTTAAACCACAGGGTTGCCTGCGTGTCCATTAAGTCGTCAAGGTAATATTTTGAAAGAACAAGAGTGGTTTGCTGAACTTCGTAAAGCCTGCGTTTAACGTTTATTCTGTAAGGCATTTTAGAGTCGCCGCCTACAATTATGTTGCGCGCTCCCGGAATAATGCTTGAATATTTAAACGCTTCGCCGACCGCACGGGCAACGGATTTGTTAAGTTCCGCCATAATATAAGAAGAAAAAGTAAGCTTGCCGGAAAGATTTACCGCCAACAACCCGCCGGGCGCCAAAACTTTTTTAGCCTTGAGGAAAAAATCTTTTGTGTAAAAACCGTTGATATAAAGATTTACAGGGTCGGAAAAACCGACAAGAATTAAATCGTAGCGCGTTGGAGTGTTTTTTATAAACTGCCTTATATTTTCATTGTAAATGTTAACTTTTATATCGTCAAACATTTTGCTTTCGCGGTAAATGTTTGAGCTTATAATATCGGTTACGGCTTTATCGGGCTCTACGTAGTCAATTTGTTTAACTTTATGAGTTAAAATCATCGGCAAATATCTTGCAGCGCCGCCGATAATTAAAACTTTTTTCGGATTTTCATGATACAAAGCGGGAATGTGCCCAAAATTTTCAGAATCTATTATTTCGGCGTCCGGATTAGAGTAATTTATTATTCCGTTTTCCAGAAGAGCCGATTCGCCGTTTTTAGAAACCAGCGCCGTTTGACCGTACGGCGTATATTTATACTCTTTTACTTCCCAAAATCCGAAACTGCCCTCAAGAATTTTCTTGTCAATTTTTGCCGACGCGCCGCTTACGGCAACCGCCGCAAAAATAACCGCCAAAACGGTACAGCACGCTTCTTTTTTAGTCTGCGCAAAAAGCAGAGGCGAAAGCAAAAACAATATCGCCGTTATTATAATAATATCTGTCGCTAAAAATGCTCCTAAAAATAACGAGCAAATTATTGCGCCCGCCGCAAAACCAAGCGATATGAAAATAAAACTTTCTTTTGCAGGATTTTTTGCGCCAGCCGCAAACTTTACGGATGCCGCGCAAAGCGCGCCCTGCATAAAATTTACGGGGACAACCGCTAAAAAAATATACAAAAATGCAGATTTCAAAGAAATTCCGCCGCCCAACGCAACGCCTAAAAATGCGCGCAAACTTCTAAAAACAACAAAAGAAAAAACAAACGCTGCGCACAAAACAAATATGCCTATAAAAAAATTTCTTTTTGAAAAATTAAATATCTTTTGCTTGCCGTAAAAATAAACGCCCAACCAAAAAGCGGCTGCAATATCGGCAACTATAAAACCGGAAATAATATCCGTTCCCTGAAACACGGGAAGAGCTTCCCGAAAAATTAAAAACTCAATAAACGCAGCGCAAACGCCAATAATTAAAAGGAAAAGTTTCTGTCGCATAGGTTTTGTTTGAAAAGGAAAAAGTTTTATTTTTGGATAAAACCCGGAGAGTTGCCATTACTTAAATGAGATATTTTTTATGGAATATAAATTCAAAAGCCCTGCAATTTTTGCGAAGTATTTTAAGTTTAGGCAAGGCGCACACCGACGAAGCGTGCAAAAGGCGCGCGAGGAAATGCGCAACGCAGCATAAACTTAAAAGATGAAACAAAAATGGCGGCGGGAGGAATTGAACCTCCGACCAAAGGCTTATGAGTCCTCTGCTCTACCCCTGAGCTACGCCGCCAAAAATCAGTTTGATAATTCTATTATTTTTCCAGGTAAAAATCAAGACGGAAGTTAGCGGACAAGAAGGAGTTCAACGCGGCGATTGAGCATTCTGCCTTGGTCATCGCCGTTGCTTGCCAAGGGGTTTACGGAGCCAAAAGATTTTATGGTAACTTTTTTTGCGGGAATTCCGTTTTTTATAAGTTCTTTGCGGACAAAATTCGCTCTTGATTTTGAATTTTTTAAACTTTGGGAAGAAGTTCCGGAATTATCCGCATACCCTTCAACTATAACTTTTGAAAATTTTACCTTCTTTATTTGGGCTGCAACATTTTTAACGCGCTTTTTCAAGCTTGCGTTTGAAGAGTTTTCTTTATCAAAATAAAATCCGGGAATTATAATTTTTGAGCCGGCTTTAACCGCAGCGGCGGAAGTTGCGGAATCCGAAACGTACTCTTTTGCAAAAAGCGCGCCGGCGCAAACAAAAGAAATTACAAAGACAATTGTAAAAATTTTTATTGCGTTTATCATTTCAACTCTTCCTCAAGCGCTTTCCAGTCGGGGAAAGCCCGTTTCATAAAATCTTTGAAATCTTTATTGTGACGTATTTGGCGCAAATGTAAAACTTCGTGCGCGCATACATACTCCGCGCATCTGACGGATTTTTTCGCAAGTTCGGTGTTAAGAGTAATTTTTCTTTCGTTTACTCTGCAACTGCCCCATTTGCTTTTCATACTTTTAAAACAGAGAGTTATTGGAGCAGGCGCCACGGCGCGTATTTCCAGAAGCCATTTATTTATAAACGCCGGAACAATATTTTCTAATTGTTTTTTATAAAAAGCGTCCATGGCTTTTTTCTTTTTATCGTATCCCGCGCCGTCTTTAACGTATAAACATATTGAATCGCAATTTAAAACAACGTAGGATTTTTTTGCATTGTAAACGTTAAGCGCGTATTTTTTGCCGAATAATTCAACATGTTCTCCGTCGATATACAAATTTTTAATTTTTGCCGGGCGCGCTAAAACGGCGGCTTTGCGTTTTTTTATCCAGCCGAGTTTTCTGCCGAAAAATCTTTCTATAAGCACCGACGGATATCTTAACGGCGCAGTTATAACGACTTCGCCGGAAGATTTTATTTTTATATACGCGTTTTTTATTTTCTTTCTTATTATTAAAGCTTTAACGCCGTCAAACTCAATGCTTTCCATTTTATTTTACAAGACGCACGCGATCTAAATCTTCAAGATTATTTTTAGTTATAACAGCTTGTATGTAAGTTATATATTTGTCGCCTTGCTCGGAATAATGTCCAAGACCTTGCGCAAGTTCAAAACCCAAAATAGGACGTCCTGCTTTTCTTGCGGCTGCTCTAATATCTCTTAATTCTTTATATGCGTCCACGCGATTAATTTTATCCGCATAACTTCTAACGGATCTGTAAATTGACGGAAATTTTTTAACAGACCACGTTATTTTTTTTGAGTGCTCTTTTGGAAGCATGCCTGAAGTATTGTTTATATGTTCGCCGAAAAAAGCATTGCCTTCAAGCGCAAAGCGGGACGTTCCCCACCAAGATTCCTGCGCCGCCTGCGCTATGGCAAGAGACACGGGAACAATATCAACTCTTTCTATAAGTTCAGATATAGACAAATGTTCTGCTTCATACTCTTTTTGCAAAGCCGTAAGCCACTCTTCCTCTTCGCTAGTAATGGAATACTGATTTGACAGCTTTATAAGTTTTTCTCTGTCTTTTGCTATATTTTCATTAGCAAGCAAAATAATCGGACCGATAGCATGAATAAACATTTCATTTCTTAACTGCTCGTTTTCGGTTTTTGCAAAATCTTGGGGCAAATTTTTAAAGAAAAATCTTGGGGCTTTTTTTGTTTCGCGTATTACTTTAGCGTCAAGTCCGTGCTCTTTGCAAAGCTCAACCATTTCTTTAAAATGTTCAACTTTTACAAAAGCGCCTTGCGCCTTGTCGGAGCTGCACGAAAAAAGAAATATTCCGGCAACCAAAAATAAAGCTGCAATTGAAAAATACCGCATTTTATCCTCCGGTTATTTTAATACAACTTCGTCAAAATCAGATAAACCGTTTTCCGCTATTTGCGACTTTATTTTATTGATATAAGCCTTGCCTTCGCCGGAATAATTTTCCAAACCTTCGGCAAGAACCGTTCCGGAAAGCGGCGCATTTTCAGCTCTTAAATTTGCGCGCAGCGTTCTAAATTTTGCATAAGCGTCAAGACGGTTGAGTTTATCGGCATAACTTCGGGCGCAATCGTAAATAGACGCAAAACTTTTTATGGAATAATTTTGCCCCTCGGGTCTGCCAAGCGGAATTATTCCCGACGAATCCCAAACCCACTCGCCAAACAGCGCGTTTCCTTCCACTAAAAATCTTGAGCTGCCCCAAGCCGTTTCGTGCGCGCCCTGAGCAAGAACAAGAGACGCAGGAATAACGTCAACTCTTTTTATAAGCTCTTCCAAAGAAAGCGATTGTCCGCCGTATTCGTCTTTAACTTCGGAAATCCAGCGTTCATCCGAAGAAGAAAGCGAAGATTTTTTACTTAAAAGTATAAGCTTTTCTCTTTTTGACATTATCTCCCGATTTACAGCCAGCGCCACCGGAAGCACCGCTTGTATAAATATTTTCTTTCTAAGCGATAAATCCTGCTGCGGAAAATCCGGCGGAAAACCTTTAAACAGCAAAAGCGGAGCTTTTTTTTCAAGACGCATTTTATCCGGCTCGTCGCCGTATTTTTCGCAAATCCGCTCCATCTGCGCGTAAGAACTAGCCACAAAAAAATTATTATGCAAATCTTTTTTATGCAGTGCAAAACAGCCTGTTAAAATTGTTGTTAGAATAACGACAAGCGATAACGTAAAAAATCGCATGAGATAGTCACCCTTGTTAAAAATGTTTTTTACAGAAAAATCTGCCGGAAGAAGTTTTTAAGTATTGTTTAAAATCAGCCGCTTGCTTATGGTTTTTAAATGCAAAATAACATTTTATTTCCCAAGGCTGAAATTGTTGAGAATGTTTATGATTAATTGAATTATGCTCGCTGAGTCTGCGTTTTAAATAGGAAGTTATGCCTGTGTAGTAATTTTCTGGATAGTTAATATCGGTAAGAATATATACATACTTCATATATCCGCCTTCGGCGCTTCGCTTCTGCGGCGCAACACCGTCTTAAATCTTTTTACATGCGTCTATTAGAATTCCTTGCCCTGAAGACTAACTTGCCGCGTCGCAGGGACAACGTCCCAAAGACGGGCGGAGGGGGAGGGATTTGAACCCTCGATACGGACTTTCATCCGTATACCGGTTTAGCAAACCAGCGCACTAGGCCAACTATGCGACCCCTCCAAGTGCCGGAAATTACAAATTTCGGTTTGGGCATTATATCAAATAAGAGTCCGCCTTTTCAATAATTAAAATTTTTAATATAATCTAATTGCAATTGAGAATTGAAAACGGAGAATTGAAAATTTATGAATATAATTGACGGCAAGAAAATTTCCGACGCTAAACGGGCGGAAATTAAAGAAAGAGTTTCAAAGATAACAAAAGAAACGGGAAAGGTTCCCGGACTTGCGACAATTTTAGTCGGAGAAAATCCGGCAAGTCAGGTTTATATAAACTCTAAAATAAAAGCTTGCGAAAACGCAGGGATAAAATCTTTCCACCGCACGCTGCCGGCAAACTCCTCAAAAGAAGAAATTATTTCTCTTATAAAAAATCTAAACGCAGATTCCCAAATAGACGGAATTTTGCTGCAGCTTCCTCTGCCGGACAATAGTTTTGCGCAAGACTGCATAAATGCAATAAGTCCTTTAAAAGACGTTGACGGACTTCACCCTTTTAACGCCGGTCTTTTAAACCTTTCAAAAAACTGGCAGGAGCTTATTGATAAAAACGTTTTGCTTTCATGCACTCCGTCGGGCGTAATACATCTTCTGCACGCTTCAAAAATAGAAATAGCGGGAAAAACCGCGGTTGTTATAGGACGCTCTAACCTTGTGGGCAAACCTCTTTCAATGATGCTTCTTGCAAACGACGCAACGGTAATTATGGCGCATTCCAAAACTAAAAATTTAAAAGAAGTTTGCAAAAACGCAGACATTGTGGTTGCCGCTATAGGCAAAGCTAAATTTGTTACCAAAGAATTTATAAAAGACGGCGCAACGGTAATAGACGTGGGCATTAACAGAGTTGACGGAAAGCTTTACGGCGACGTAGATTTTGAATCGTTAACAAACGCAAACGTTTTTGTTACTCCCGTTCCCGGAGGAGTGGGGCCTATGACTATAACCATGCTTTTGGAAAACACTTTAAAAGCGTTTAACAACAGAAAATGAAGAGAGAAATTTTTTTAACCGCCCAAAAAGCAACGCCCGAACTTTTTGCTTTTTTGGAGAGCAAAAAACTTGTAAAACTTATTACCCCCACGCAGAAAGCCGTCAATACAAAAACAAAAACCGGCGCCGTTTCAAAATTTTACACATCAAAAGAAAAATTCGGAACGCACACGCTTATGTGCGTAGGCAAAAGGTCTACGGTCGCTCGCTTAAGCAGCCACGACGATAACGAAGATTTTATTTTAATAAACCCTTTAAATTTAAAATTTAGAAAATTATTTTTAGTACTCGCTCTTGATAAGGGAACAAAATTTTTAAAAAAGTTTTACTCGGGAAAACTTTCACAAAAAGATTTGCTGGCGATAGAGCTTGAATTTAACAATCCGCGCTTAAGCTTTTTTACTATGCTTAAAAAATCTTTCCACTGCGAAGTTGCGGAAAACAAGTCGGGACAGCACCCCGTGTTTTTTGTAACGGAACCGTCAAAATTAAAAGATAACAAATTGCCTTTAAAGTATTATAATATAAGCGTTAAAAACTAAAAGGGGTTTTATGAAAAGTGATTTTTTAATAACGTTTTTTTTGCCCGTATTGACGGGGCTTATATATTTTTTTATGGCGTTTTTGGTTCAACAAACGGGAAAATACCGCGCCATGATGTTTGGCGAAATAGGTTTTAAAAAAATGGCGGGCGCGTTTATACTTTTTGGGATTTATTTTATTACCCGCCCTCTTCAGAATTTTTTAGGGCCTCACCCGATGCCTTTAATAGTTAATTGTTTAAGACAGTTTTTTTTGATGGCCGTTATTGCGCCGTCAATACTTGTGGCAATTTTTCACTGGGTGCCAACGCCAAGCGGCGCGCCCCGCTCGTCAAAATTTGCGGCTTACGCATTGGGCGCTTTAATGGGAATAATTTTTGTTTTGTTAAATACGCTTGCCGTTGACGGTTCAAAACTGCTTTACTCGTGGGGAATAATAAAAATTTACGACCCCATATGGTTTGCAAACGGCGCGCCGGCAGGTCAAATTGTGGCTATACATTTAATATGCCAATTTATTTCTCCCGTCGGGTTTTTGCTTCTGGCGGCGGCATACGTACGTCACAGAAGACACAATTATCAACTTGCCAACATTTATAATTTAATGCCGCTGAAATGGAAATATCTTGAAGTAAGTCTTATTGTTTTTGCGGTTTCATTTATTGCCGCCGGAGTTACGGTTGTGTTCGGAAGATATTACACTTATGTCTGGGCAATATACTTTGTCGGCGCAATTGTATCCGGTTTATTTACAATGAAAAGCATAAAAATGCCTCCGAGAGAGAATCCTTCGGATTTGAAAAAATAAAAAATTTTAAAAAAACTATTGCAATTTATTTATTTTTTTAATTTAATTTAGATGTGAGATAAAAAGTTCCGCGTTGCTTGCGGAATTAAAAAACCGCCGAAAGGCAAAAGGAGCCTACAATGGCTTGCGGATGCACAAAAAAGAAAGCAACTAAAAAAGCAGTAAAGAAGAAAGTTGTAAAGAAAGCGGCGAAGAAAAAAGTTGTTGCAAAAAAGAAAGTTGTAAAAAAGAAAAAATAAGTTTATCTAAAAAGTTTCTATAAAAAAACAGCCTCTTGAAAAAAGGCTGTTTTTTTATTTTCCATTTATCATTATTATCTGCTTAAAGTATTTCGCGTTCGCCTTTGGGGCTTCGTCCCTACGCCGCGACAAAGTTCTGCAAGGCGGCAGCTTGAAGACGTTTACTTTTTAACTATTATATCAAACCCCGTGTACTTGCGAAGCGCTTCGGGAACAACCACGCTGCCGTCTTCTGTTTGAAAGTTTTCAAGTATCGCCGCAAAAGTTCTGCCTACCGCCACGCCGGAACCGTTGAGCGTGTGGAGAAAATCTCTTTTTTTGGTCGCCGCATTTTTATATTTTATATTCATTCTTCTTGCCTGAAAATCTTTAAAGTTAGAGCATGACGAAATTTCTCTGTAAGCGCCGTCGCCGGCAAGCCACACTTCAAGATCGTAAGTTTTAGACGATGAAAAGCCTGTGTCGCCGGTTGAAAGAAGAGACACTCTGTAAGCAAGTCCGAGTTTTTCTAAAACGTTTCCCGCGTCGGCAACAAGAGATTCAAGCTCCTGCATGGAATCTTCCGGACGGACAAATTTTACAAGTTCCACTTTATTAAACTGGTGATTTCTTATAAGCCCTTTCGTATCTTTGCCGTAAGAGCCCGCCTCTCGCCTGAAACACGCCGAGTAAGAAACATATTTTTTAGGAAGACCGCTTTCTTCCAAAACTTCTTCTCTGTAAATATTTGTTACCGGAACTTCCGCCGTAGGAATTAAATACAAATCGTCGTCGGCGCACTTAAACGCTTCTTCCGCAAATTTCGGAAGCTGCCCCGTGCCTCTCATAGACAAGCGGTTTACAAGATACGGCGTCATTATTTCGCCGTAACCTTTTTTCTTGTGCTCGTCTAAGAAAAAACTTATTATCGCTCTTTCAAGAGCGCAGCCCTCGTTTTTTAAAACCGCAAATCTTGAGCCGGATATTTTTGAAGCGGCTTCAAAATCAAGTATTCCGAGATTTTCGCCTATCTCCCAGTGGTGTTTGGCTTTGAAAGAAAGTTTCGCAGGCTCGCCGACAACGCGGACAACTTTGTTGTCTTTTTCGTCCTTGCCGACGGGAACGCTTTCGTCGGGAATATTGGGCACGCTAAGTAAAAAATCTTCAATACGGCTTTCTATTGAGAGAAGATGTTTTTCCTGCTGCTGGATTTTATCTCTAAGCTCGTTAATTTCGCTTAGAAGCTCCGCAGACGGCTCTTTGCCGGCTCTTTTAAGCTTGCCTATCTCTTCGGACTCCTGATTTCTTTTAAGCCTCATTTGTTCGGTTTGCGTTATAACGGTTTTTCTTTCGTCATCCCACCCAAGCAGAATGTCAAAATTTATGTTCTGATTTCTTGACTGCATGGCTTTTGTAACTTTCTGGACGTCATCTCTGATAACTTTAATGTCTAACATCGTTTTCTCCGGTATATTTTATGATGCGTAATGAAGCTCTACTATATCTTTTGAGCCTATTGCTTTTTCTATGTCGTCTATAAATTTGTCGCAGCAGTCCGCAAGGTGCTGAGTTTCCACGATATAACTTCCGTGAACTTCGTCTTCCAAATCAAAAAAAACTTTCGCTTTGCCTTTGTGCCGATTGAAAATTTCAGACAGCGCGGCATTTAAATCGTCATCGTATCTTGTGGTGGAAAGTTTTACGTGCACCTCGCCGCAATTGGGAGGAAATTTCTTTTTTGCCTCGTCTATTGTCATCATTTCTTCAACTATAATTTCGCACTGACCTTCGGCGCCCATAAGGCGTCCTTTTATAACGACAACGTTGTTTTGCGTAAGATAGTCTTGATATCTTTCATAGGCCTTGGGAAACAGTATAACTTCCACGTTGCCGTGTAAATCTTCAACTTTAAATTTTGCATATGGCTCTTTCTTTGCTTTTGAAATAAACTTTTTTACGGAAGCAATCATTCCGGCTATGCGGATAATTTGCGCGTCTTTTATGTCAACGTTTTCTTTGGGAACGGGAAGAGAATCTAATCTGTAATTTGAATAAGCGATTATTTCTCTTTTTCTCGGCGTAAGAGGATGCCCCGAAAGATAAAAACCTAAAACTTCTTTTTCATATTCAAGCGCTTCAAATTGATCAAGCGGCTTGGCTTTTTGAATTGAACTTTTTTGTTTTATGGTGTCGGCGGAGTCAAACAAAAAACCCTGCGCGGATTCTTTATCCTGCCTTATTTTTGCGGCTCTGTCCACCGACGAATCTATGCTTGCAAGAATAGACGCGCGTATTAATAATTTATCTTCGCCTTTTTGCGCAAAAGAATCAAACACGCCCGCTTTTGTAAAACTTTCAAGAGCTTTTTTATTTATTGATTTCAAATCTATTCTGTTTAAAAAATCGTCCCAGTCCGTAAACTCTTTAAATTTTCCGTTTTCAATTCTTGCGCGTTCTACGGCATCGGTAACGCCTTCGCCCACGTTTTTTACCGCAAGCAGCCCAAAACGTATGTTGCCGTTTTCCATTTTAAAGTGTCCCGCCGACAGTTGAATGCTTGGCGGCAAAATTTTTATGCCGAACGCTTGCGCGTCTTCAAGATACATAACAAGTTTGCTTTCTTCATTATCTTTAACCGCGGAACGCCCTATTTCCGAATTTAAAAGGGCGGTAATATATTCAAGCGGATAGTTGGCTTTAAGATACGCCGTGCGATACGATACAACGCCGTATGCGGCCGAATGCGATTTATTAAATCCGTATCCCGCAAATTTTACTATATCGTCAAAAACTTTTTCGGCTGTTTTTTTGTCAACGTTTTTAGCGCGCGCGCCGTCAATAAATTTGTCGCGCAATTTTTCAATAACTTCAGGAATTTTTTTGCTCATGGCTTTGCGTAAAGAGTCCGCCTCGCCGGGAGTAAAGCCCGCAAGCTCTACGGAAATTTTCATTACCTGTTCCTGATACAAAATTACGCCGTAAGTGTCTTTTAGTATGGGCTCCTGCAGAGAATGGTCGTAAACTACTTTTGTTCTGCCGTGTTTGCGGTTTACAAAATCGTCAAGCATGCCCGAGCCCATAGGTCCCGGACGGTAAAGAGCTATCAGCGCTATTATGTCGTCAATGCTTGAAGCTTTCAGCTTTCTCATTAAGTCGCGCATGCCTTTGCTTTCAAGCTGAAACACGCCGAGCGTTTTTGCTTCGGCAAGAAGTTCGTAAGTTTTTTTGTCTTCAAGAGAAATGCCGTCAATATTAAACGACGGATTTTTTGCTTTTATTAATTTTACGGCGTCGTCTATAATTGTAAGCGTTCTAAGACCTAAAAAATCTACTTTTAAAAGACCTAAATTCGGAAGCACAACGCCGTCATACTGCGTTGTGATAACGTCTTTTGCGCCTTTGGCAAGAGGAGAATAATTTGTTATTTCTTCGTTTGCAATAACCATGCCCGCCGCGTGAACGCCGGTGTGTCTTTTTAAGCCTTCAAGTTTTTGCGACGCCGTTATAAGTTTTGCAACGCGCTCGTCGGCTTTTATAAGTTTAACCAAATCCGAAGAAGTTTGTAACGCTTCGGCAATGCTTGAGTTAAACGGAATAAGTTTTGCAATATTATTTGATTCCGCGGGCGTAAAACCCATAACGCGCGCAACGTCTTTAATTACAAGACGCGCCTGCATGGAGCCGAAAGTTATAATCTGCGCGCATTTTTCTTCGCCGTATTTTTTGCGCACGTATTCTATAACTCTGTCGCGTCCGAAATCCGCAAAATCTATATCCAAGTCCGGCATTGAACGTCTGTCGGGATTTAAAAATCTCTCAAAAAGAAGTCCGTATTTTAAAGGACAAATATCGGTTATGCCTAAAGTGTAAGCCACCATGGCGCCCGCGCCCGAACCTCTTCCCGGCCCTACGGGAATGCCGTTATCTTTTGCAAACTTTATGAAATCGGAAACTATTAAAAAGTAAGACGCAAAACCCATTTTATTTATTACGCCCAGCTCGTGTTTTAAACGAGCCTCGTGCTCGGGCGTTACGGTTTTATATCTTCGCGCAAGTCCGTCGCGGCAAAGTTTTTCAAGATACAAACTGTCTGAGGCAAAGCCCTGCGGCACGGGAAACTGCGGCAAAAGAAGCTGGTCTGTTTTTATTTCTAAATTTGTTTTTTCGGCAATTTCCAAGGTATTTTTTAAAGCTTCGGGAAGATATGAAAAAGTTTTAGCCATATCTTCGGCGCTGCGGTAAAAAAACAAATCCGAATCAAAACGCATTCTGTTAACGTCGTTTAACGTTTTGCCGGTGCCGATGCAAAGAAGAATATCGTGGATTGCGGCGTCTTCTTTGCGCAAAAAATGACAATCGTTTGTTGCCACAAGAGGGATATCGGTTTTTTTTGAAAGTTCTATTAAATCCGGAATTATTTTTTGCTGGTCTTCAAGACCGTTGTCCATAACTTCTATGTAAAAATTATCTTTGCCGAAAATATCGCGATACTCGCCCGCCGCTTTAAGCGCTCTTTCTTTATTGCCTTTAAGCAAAAATGAAGCCACCTCGCCGGCAAGACAGCCCGACAGCGCAATTATTCCGTTGGAATATTTTTTTAAAACTTCTTTGTCCACGCGCGGTTTATAATAAAAACCTTCCGTAAAACCTACGCTGACTATGTGCATTAAATTTTGATAGCCTTTAAAATCTTTTGCCAGCAAAGTTAAATGGTTGTAATTGCCGCCGTCGTCGGAATTTTTATCTATGGTTCTTGAAAAACGAGATTTCGGAGCAACATATACTTCGCAACCTATTATAGGTTTTATGCCGCTTGCTTTTGCCGCGCCGTAAAATTCCATTGCGCCGTACATATTGCCGTGATCGGTTATTGCAAGCGCAGGCATTTTGTATTCGTTGGCTATTAATTTAAAAAGCTCTCCGGGGTTTCCTCTGTCGTCGGTTAAACGGCATGCCCCGTCAAGAAGCGAATATTCGGTATGATTGTGAAGATGAACAAACTCTGCCATAATTTTTCCCAATTTTTACGATGCGGCTATACAGACGTTGAGGCGACAACTTCGCGGCTATTTATTCCCCGACATAAACATAATAATTCATTTGAGGCTCTTTATCGGCGGCAAACTGCAGCGATAACAAAGTTAACTGCGGATCTTCGCCGTTTACGCTGCCCCATGCATACGGGACTTGCGCTTTAAAACTGTTGCTGTAAGCCATTTGTTTTTTTCCGGAAACTACCGCAACGTGTCCGCTGCGCGCGCTGTGAGAATTATACGTAACAACTATCGCTTTTCTGCTTTTTGCGGCAATGTATGCGGCGCCGTGGTCTAATTTGCCTTTCATACGCGCTATAAGTTTCCAAACCGGGGAAGTTTTTAAATAATTATCTATTTCGTTTGCGCTTTTGTTGGGAAGAGAAATATTTCTGTCTTTAAGTTCCGCAATTGCGTCTAAATTGCAGCGCAGCGGTTTTTTTACCGCGCCGCCGCACGAGCAAAAAGTTATAGCGCAAAAAAATAAGATTAACAACAAAACTTTATTTTTCATCAGTAAAGTCCGGCGACTTTTAAAACAATATAAATCAGAGCCAGCGCCGTAAAAGGTATAAGACGTTTTGATGCGGTTTGAACATCGTCTTTACTTATAATTTCATAAGCTAAAAGTATTACGGGCGCCAAAACCGGATACGACGACAAAGCAAGCGACGCCGCATACAAAATAACGGAAAAAATAAAATAAATTTTTGCCTGATTGTGCTTAAGCCCTGAAGAATCCGTAAGCGTGTAAACCGCTATAGACCACAACGCTAAAATAAAAGACGCAAAAGTTACGGGATTTACGCTAAAAATATTAACAAAGTTGGGCGCTATTGCTAAAAAAAACGCGGCAACAAAAGCTGCCGTGTAATGTTTATATATTTTTAAAACGCAGATATAACACAACATTACAACCAAAATATAAAGCGCAATATTTAAAAGCGCGCCAAAACTAAAACGGTTTATAAAAGATTCGTAAACGCAGCTTATTATTGTTATAGCCGTTATAACGGCAAGAGGAGGAAAAACTTTATTTTCTATTCTATCCATATAGTTGTAATTCTCAATTCTTAATTTTCAATTGCCTTAACTCAGCGGCAACAACCGCCGGAACATTTGTGTTTTGTTTTTGACGGACAATAATCCGCAGTGCCGCAAGACGGCGCGGCATTTGAAGCCGCAGAAAAAAGCGAAAACTGTTTTGTAACTTCGCCGTTTTTACATTCCGGACACTCTATTTTTTCATCGCCGCTTAAAACCAGCGTCTCAAATTTTCTATTGCACTTATTACAAACAAATTCAAACAAAGGCATAAAACCCCTTAGATATGCAAAGTTAAAAGTGAAGAGTGAAAAGTGGAATTAACGACAAAGACTAAATACCCCGTCAAGGTCGTTGACCTTGCCACCCCTTTTATAAAAGGGGAATTAACGCCTCTGTTGTTTCCTACCTTTTTAACTATTACTTACTACTTTTTCTCGCCGTTACTTACCTTCTCAACCTCTTACCATCTATTTCTGCAAAAGGGGAATTGACAACACTTGCTCCTTACTCCTTCCTACTTTCTACTTTAACAACTTGCCGTTACTTACCTTCTTACCTTCTCAGCCTCTTACCATCTATTTTACCCCGTATTACAACCTTACGGGGAAGGCTCGTTTTTGGATTAACATCTTATTTACAAGCGCCCGTTTGTGGCTAATGCTTCTTATTGGTCGCACACTCACCCCTTAAAAAAAGGGGATTAACTACAAGGCATTTTTATTTTTCTGATATTAACTTCAAACTTTTTCCCATGTATTATTCCCCTTTTGCAAAAGGGGTGGCAAGGTCAACGACCTTGACGGGGTATTTCTGTCTTTGTTTCTTGCTTTAACAACTCAACAACACCGTTTATATTCTGCAAAACATCTTTTGCCGTTATGCGTATAACTTTTATTCCTAAATTTCTTAAATATTTATCTCTTAAAATATCCTTCGCATGTTTATCATTATTATCATGCGAATGTCCGTCTATTTCAATAACAATTTTATTTGCCGCGTTATAAAAATCAACTATATAACTGCCTATTACTTTTTGGCGGGTAAAATTTAATCCGTTTAATTTTTTAGATTTCAGTTGCTGCCAAAGTAAAACTTCATGCAAAATTCCTGCTTTTCTTAAATTGCGCGAAGTCTGTTTTAGTTTGCTATTGTAATGTAATATTGACATCAAAATACCCCGGCAGGCTTTGCCTGCCACCCCTTTTGCAAAAGGGGAATTAACGGCTCTGCTGTTTGTTACCTTTTACCTATTCTTTATTACTTGTCGTTTCTTACCTTCTTACCCTCTTAACCTCTTACCATATATTTTTTCTAAAGGGGAATTAACGGAACTGCTGTTTGTTACCTTTTACCTATTACTTATTATTTGTTACTTGCTGTTATCTATCTTCTTTTTGCAAAATCTTCGTAGCTGCTGCCGCTTCTTTTTTTGTTGCCGTAGCTTGATGAGGAACCTTTGGAATATCTGTTAAACTTTGCGCGGCTGTCGCCGCGGTCGCCGGAAGAATCGCTTTCTTTGGCGGGTTCTGCGTTTACTCTTTTGCCTTTTATATTGCTTGCGTTTAATGCGTTTATTACGTCGTCTGCATTTTCAGTAGGGACTTCAACAAAAGAGAACGCTTCTAAAATTTTAATGTTTCCCACGGCGTCGCCTCTTATGCCGGCTTCGCCCGCTATTGCGCCAACAAAGTCTCCGGCGCGAACGTTATCTTTTTTGCCGATATTAATAAACAATCTTGTCATGCCGTGGTCTCTTGCGCCGGTGTTGGAATAGCCTTTGCTATAACCTTCGCTTTTTTTGGCGGAAAACACGTCCGCTTTTTCTTTCTGTTCTTTTTGTTCGGACGCAACCGCCATTTTTAAAAGCGCAGCCGCAACGTCTAACGAAGTAACGTCGTCGGAAATTAAAGACTCCGCCATTCCCACATATTTTTCGGTGTCTTTTTCTTTAAGAAAACTTTTAACTTTTTCAAGAAGCATTGTGGTTTTTATATTTTCCACGTCGGCAAGCGACGGAACGTTTGTTCTTTTAATATTTACTTTTGTGTAGCGTTGAATATCGCGCAGTTTAAAAATATCTTTTCCGGAAACGAAAGTGTAAGATTTGCCGGTTCTGCCCGCTCTTCCGGTTCTGCCTATTCTGTGGACGTAATCTTCATCGTCTTTAGGCACGTCATAATTGAAAACCATGTCAATATCGTCAACGTCTATGCCGCGCGCGGCTACGTCGGTAGCTATAAGAAGCTCTATTGCGCCGCTTCTGAATTTTGCCATAACTCTGTCTCTTTGCGACTGGTTCATATCGCCGTGAATTGCGTCCGCGGCGTAGCCTCTTGCCTGCAACGACGACGTAACTTCGTCAACTTTTCTTTTTGTGTTGCAGAAAACAAGCGAAAGTTTGGGGTCGTACATATCAAGGCATCTTGTAAGAGCTTCAAGTTTTTGGTGTTCGCGAATGTCAAAATAATATTGTTCTATTAAAGGCACCGTAAGTTTTTCGCTGACAACTTTTATTGTTTCCGGCTGCGTTTGATATTTTTTTGTAAGAAATAAAAATTCTTTCGGCATTGTGGCGGAGAAAAAAACCGTTTGATGCTGCTGCGGAAGATTTTTCAAAATAAGCTCTATGTCGTCTCTGAAACCCATGTCTAACATTTCGTCGGCTTCGTCCAAAACTACAAGTTTTGCCGCGTCAAGTTTTAACGTTTTTCTTTCTATGTGGTCTATAACTCTGCCGGGAGTGCCAACTACTATTTGCGCGCCTTTAGAAAGAGCCATCATCTGTCTGCCTATGGGCTGTCCGCCGTAAACAGGCACTATATTTACGCCGCGTTTATATTTTGAAAAAAGTTTAAGCTCTTCGCAAACCTGAATTGCAAGCTCTCTTGTGGGGCACAAAATTATTGTTTGCACGGCTTTGTTTTTTATATCCGTTTTTTCAAGCGCGGGAATACCAAATGCCGCGGTTTTGCCGGTGCCGGTTTGCGCCTGCCCGATAATGTCTTTGCCTTCCATAATTTTAGGAATGGAAAGAGTTTGAATGGGCGTGGCTTCTTCAAAACTTAAATCTTCAACCGCTTTAAGTATTTCGTGAGATAATCCCAGCTCTGTAAATTTTAATGTTGTCATATTTTCCTTTAAAGACATCTATTTTTATAGCATGTCTTTTATGTGCTGATTTTTATATTTGAATATTAACGCTTTAGGCAGAGGGTAAGTAAAGACTCAAAAAGACGTTGCTTACCTTTTACCTATTATTTGTTACCTGCCGTTTCTCAACTTCTCGCCATCTATTTTATCGCTCTTTGCGACAAAACCCGCTCAACTACGTTTAAATCTGTGTCGGTATCGGCGCAGCCGTCTTTTGTTAGGGGGGCAAATTGAACGGAGACGGGTTTGCCGTTTAGCATTTGAAATGCTTGCGCTCCCTCAAAGTAGCACGCAACGCCCGCTATTGCAAGAGGTTTTTGCGCGGCAATAATTTTTTCTATTGCGCGGCCGCCTTTTAAAATGAAAATGTCTTTATAACCTAACCGTTTGGCAATTTCTACAATATTATTTATTTTGCAGGCTCCGCAACGGCCGCAAATGTAATAACTGTCTTTTTCAACGGCGGTGCAGACCGATGTTTTTCTCATGCAGTGCGGAACAAAAACTATACGCTTATCAAAAGGCACGGCTGCAAACTTTTTGCTTTTAGCTTTGTTCTGTTTTTCTGCCTGAATTTTATAGATTTCTTCTTTGCTTTTTTTGGGGAATTTGCATAATTTCATAGCGTTATTTTTACACCGAATACCGATTAAAAATTTATTTTTTATTAAGATTAATCGTAAAACCGACTTTTGCTTTTGAAGCGTCGTGCGGTTCTAAAAAATTTGTGTTTGTATAATGATATTGATCGCGGCTAAAAGTTGTGCCGGTTACCGCAGAATCATTTTCGGCGGTAAGAGAAATGGAAACGCCCTCTTTTTCACTTTTGCCGATCGGATTACTTATTGAAATTTGAGATGGAATCTTTACAGGGGTATTTTCTACCTGCGTATAAACAGACAATTTTTCAGAGAGCTTGTGTTCATTATTTGGGTTAAAGATGTTTTCGTTTGGACGCGCGTTAAGTTGAAGATTCTTTACCGCTTCTTCCTGCGCAAAACCTATACTTGCAAAAAATACTGCCAAGGCAAAAACCGTTAATAACTTCCGCATATGCCCTCCGCTTTTATTAGTATGGTTAAATTATACAAAATTTGCAAATAAAAAACCTCCGCTTGCATTTTTACAAGCGGAGGTTTTTGCGTGTTTCAAATATTGTTTAAAGTTTTATACCCGCGTTCAAACGAAGAGTTGAATAGCTGGAACCTTTGTTGCCTATAATGTTATTTACATTAACTGAAGTTAATTCGGAATTATAAATTGCGTAAGTTAAGTCAAAAAACAGGCCGAGCGGAAGTTCGTAACCTGCGGCTAAAGCGTAATACATGCCGCCGCTTAACCCTGCGCTGCCGCCAAAGTCGGAGCTGATATCGGCCTGAAGAGCAAGAACGTTATAACCTACGTTGCCTTTGAAGAACACTCCGGGAGCCGTAAGTATAGGGTTTGCTTTAACCGTCAAATAAAGCGGCAAATAAGTGCTTGCGCCTTTTGCATCTGCATACTTTCTTGGAATTAAAATCTCCGCGCCAAGTCCAACTTCAAGCTTTGGAATAAGTCCGAAAGTTTGCTCCACGCCGACAGTGAAGCCTGTATCCATTTTTTTATTTTTTACAGCGTCAACCGCGCCTGCAAAATCTACGCCTAATCTTAAATTAAAATCTGCCAACGCCGAACCCGCCAACACAACAACCGCTAACGCCGCCAATACTAACTTTTTCATTGCCGCCTCCCAAGGAGATTTAACATCGCGATAAAATTATACACTTTAATATTATCGCAGTCAAACAAAACTCCCCGAACACGGTTACCGTTCGGGGAGAGGGGGTAAGACAATTTTGCGCTGCGTAATATTGTTAAATATTAAAGAGCAATTTTGTAGCCGATTTCAATGCCGAGTTTGCTGTAAGTTGCTTTACCGTCAAAATCGTCAGACCACTTATTCCAGCTGTAAAGAACATCAATAACAAAACCGTTCGGGAAATTATAGCCTGCGCCAATTCCGTAATATAACCCGCCAAACGAATTTGATATACTTATTAATTGGTTATAGCCGGTTTCCGTTGCAACGTTATATCCGAAATTACCTTTAAGGAAAAGTTCTTTAATGGAACTTATGGGACTTATTTCTATTGTTACATAAATCGGAATAAAGCTAAAAGATATGCCGGCTCCGGACACGAAGTCTAAATCTAAATCTCTTGCAAACTCAATTCCAAGCGCAGGTCCGATTTTTACTTCGTTTGACACGGGAAATAAAAATTCTGCCGCAAAACCAAGCCCTAAATTTGTGCCGATATTATTGCCGGTATTAAACCCCTGCCTATTTAGCATCGCAGAATAATCTGCGCTGTTTAAATTCCCTGCTGCCTGTAAACCTAATTTCAAATTCAAATCTGCTCCGCTTGACGCAAAAGATGCGCTTGCCATTACTGCAACCGCTAATGCCGCTAATACTAATTTCTTCATGTGTTGCTCCTTTTCGAGATAATCTCGTTTTCGGGATAATCCCGTTATTTTGGTTTTACGCAGTTTGCTGCTAAACAAAAAAAACCTGCTTGGTTATTTAGCTAACCGAACAAGTTTAAAATGAAATATATTGTTTATTTTGCCGTTTACGGCAAAAGTTAATAGACGAAGAGAGTCTGTCTGTCTGTCTGTCTGTCTGTCTGTCTGTCTGTCTGTCTGTCTGTCTGTCTGTCTGTCTGTCTGTCTGTCTGTCTGTCTGTCTGTCTGTCTGTCTGTCTGTCTGTCTGTCTGTTCATTTGCTTATCCCTTTTTCAACATAACAAACGACGCTTCATTAGTATAGCACAGCTGTTTGAAGAAAACAATGAGAACTTATGAAAGTAGTAAGTAGAAAGCAGAAAGGAGCAAGTTGTTGTTTTTATTCTTTTACTTGCTCCTTACTCCTTTCTACTTTCTACTTGCTTTTTAATCATGTCTTAATGCATCTATAGGATTTAACAGCGAGGCTTTTCTTGCGGGCCATACGCCAAAAAGAAGGCCTGTAACTGCGGAAAAGCAGAAAGCTAAAATTACGGAAAATGCGGTTATGGAAGTTGTCCAGTCCGCCAGCTGGTTTATTAGTATAGAAACGCCGGAGCCGAAAATAATGCCTATTATTCCGCCGGCGCAGCAGACAAAAATGGACTCTATTATAAACTGAAATAAAATATCGGCATTGTTTGCGCCGATAGCTTTACGCAAGCCAATCTCTTTTGTGCGCTCCGAAACGGAAACAAACATAATATTCATAATTCCTATTCCGCCGACGAGCAAACTTATAAAAGCTATTGCGCCCAAAAGCAGCGAAAACGAGCTTGCCATAGAGCTTAAAGCTTCCTGAATTTCAGCCATGTTGCGCACGCGCACGGAGTCCTCGGCGTTTGCCGGCATTCTGTGCGTTAATAAAAGTCTTTTTGTAATATTGTCGGCAACCGCGTTCATATCTGCATTTTCCTGAACCTGAACGTCTAAATTGCTTAAATATTGCGTGCCTATAACGCGATATATTGCGGTATTAAGCGGAACAATAATTTTATCGTCCTCATCTCTGTAACCGTTTGAGCCTTTTTCGGGAAGCACGCCTATAATTTGAAAATCTATTCTGTTAATTTTAACGTATTCGCCGATAGGGTTAACATCGGCGGCGCCCCAAATTTGTTTTATAATTGTTTTGCCTACAACGGCAACTCTCTGCCTTTCCAAATTTTCGGCCTCGGTAAAAAATCTGCCGCTTTCAACTTGCGAATTTCTCATTTTTGCATAATCAACGGAAACTCCGTCAAGACGGGTGTTGTAATTTTTACCGTTTGCAACAACCTGCGCTCTTGCGGAAGCATATCCGGAAATGCCCTCAATACCGCGCACGTTTTTTTTCAAATCCGCAATATCTTCGGGTATCAACCGCAGCCTTGCGCCGCTTTCGGAAGAAATGCCGCCTCGCTGCGACGCGCCGGGCATAACCATTAACAGGTTTGAACCCAACCCCTCTACTTGCTCTGCTATTGCTTTTTGCGCTCCGTTGCCCACGGCAAGCATAGAAATTAAACTTGCCACGCCTATCATAACGCCAAGTATTGAAAGCACCGAACGCATTTTATTGCCCACCAAAGAACGAAACCCTTGCGCAAAATAATCTTTTATTCTTGAAAGCGAAAACGTTTTTTGCTCGTAAACGTTTGCGCGGCTGCCGCCGGAAGTTTGTTCAACTTTTTTTGCGGTTTCGTCCGCAATAATTAAACCGTCCTGCACTTTTATTGTGCGGGTGGCGTATGCGGTAAGTTCGGGCTCGTGAGTAACCATTACTATGGTTATGCCGGAAGCGTTTAAATCTTTTAATATTTGTATAATTTCTTTTGTGGATTTTGTGTCAAGATTGCCGGTAGGCTCGTCGGCAAAAATTATAAGAGGTTTGTTTATAAGTGAACGCGCAATTGCCACTCTTTGCTGCTGTCCGCCGGACATTTCATTCGGACGGTGATCCATTCTGTCGGCAAGGCCGACAAGTTCTAAAAGTTTTTTTGCGTCTTCGTGTTTTTTTTCATCTTTGGAATTTGCGTAAATTATAGGAAGCGAAACGTTTTCTTTTGCGGTAAGTTTTGACAACAAATTAAATTGCTGAAAAATAAACCCTAAATAATGATTGCGAAGCGCGGCAAGCTCGTCATCGGTATATTGCGAAACTTCGATACCGGCAAGTTTAAACGAACCGGAACTGGGTTTATCAAGCAACCCCAAAATATTTAAAAGCGTGGACTTCCCGCTGCCGGACGCGCCCATTATTGCAACAAATTCGCCGCGATAAATATCAAGATTTATCCCGTGCAAAACCGGCACGTCAAGTTTTTCCAAATGATAAGTCTTCGTAAGATTTTTAAGCTCTATTACTTTCATGGCATCCCTTGTTGTCTTTGTCCGTCATTTCCGAAAATCATTAAAAATGTTATTACACAGCAGCGTTTACTGTATTTTCTGCTTTTTGCCGGTTATGTTTGGCAAAGGTTTTTATTTTGACGTTGTATTTTTTGTGCTTTGCTTTTGAATAATTACCTTTGGTTAACGGCATACCCCTCACCCTGCCCTCTCCCGCAAGGAGGCGAGGGAAAAAAAGACAGCTCATAATATTTTGTTCCTTGCTCCTTGCTCCTTGCTCCTTGCTCCTTGCTCCTTACTCCTTACTCCTTACTCCTTACTCCTTCTTACTTCTTACCTGCCGTTCTATCTTCCGCTTACAAATGTTTTTGATTTTTCTTTGTTTTTGGCTGTTTTTACCGTTATTATGGTATCGTCTTGCGTAATGCCGGATACAATTTCTGTGTATCTGCCGTCGGTAATGCCGGTTTGCACTTCGCGAGATTCAATAATATTTTTATCTTTTTTAACGTTTACAAATTTTTTGCCGTTGCGGTCTGTTATAAAATTATTGGGAACGCTCCACGCGTTTTCTTTAGATTCCGCAGTAATTGTTATTGTGGCTGTCATTCCCGCTCTAAACACCTGCGGTTTTTTTACCGGACGAATTTTTATCATGTAAACGGTAACGTTGCTGACTACGGTAGATTCATAAGATATATGTTCCACAACGCCGTCAAAAATTTCGTCGGGGTATGCGTCTAAATACATTTTAAGTTTTCCGCCGACTTTTATGTATCTTAAATCCGTTTCGTCAACGTTTGATTGCACTATTAAATCGTCCGCCATTACTAAAATTGCTTCAGAGGCGGTTACGGTTTGTCCGGGCTCTTTTTGCCGCAAAATTATAAAACCGCTCATTGGGGAAACTACCGGCGTGGGCTTATATATTGTTGACCATTTCTCGTATTCTTTTTGACCTTGCGCGCGGGCGGCGTCTATCATTGCGGCGCGTTCGCTGGAGCTCATCCACGCTAAAATTTGTCCTTTTTTAACATTATCGCCTTCGTTAACTAAAATTTCTTCTATGCGTCCGCCGAAAGGAGGCTTAATTTCCAATCTGTTTCTAGGGCTTACCGACCCCGTTTCGCGAAACTCAACGCTTAAATTTCTCTGCGTAAGTTTTGTTTCTTTATCTATTGCGTTTACCGCCGGCTTAAAAACAAAATACGCCGCAACGCCCGCAACAATTAAAACCGCTAAAATAATTAAAATTTTTTTCATATTTTTTCCCTTTGGTTAATTACGAGTCAACGGCAACAAAAAAAATACCCCGCCCTATCGGGCACCCCTTTTGCAAAAGGGGAATTAACGGCTCTGCTGTCTTTCACCTTTTACCTATTATTTGTTACTCGCCGTTACTTACCTTCCTACCCTCTCAACCTCTTATCATCTCTATCACCGGTTTATACTTTCAAAATCTTTGCCGAGAAAGTTATTCCACTTGGCGCGTTCAAGAGCTGCGGATTTTTTTGCGTCTAATAAACTTTTTTGCGAATTTATAAAATCGTTTTCTATGGAATACCAATCTTGATATGTGGAAAGTCCGTTGACGTATTTTTTTGCGGAAATTTCAGCCTGCTGCTGCGAAGCGGCAAGGTAATGTTTGCGCACGGCAATATTTTCAAACGAATCAAGCAGCGAATTAAAATTTCCTATTGAGCGGGATTTTAAATCGTTTTGGGCGTTTATAAAAGACTGCTGCGAAATTTCGGACTGGTTGGACGCGGTATTGATATCTATAATGCGTTTGCCGCCCGTAAAAAGAGAGTAAGAAACCGATACGCCTGCGTCCCAGCTTTTTCTGTCGGGCAACCATTCTGCTCCGGAGCGCGAAACTCCGCCGGATAAACTTATATTTGGAAACCATGAACCTTTAGCTTTTGCCGACGCGGCTTTTGCGCTTTGCGCAGAGTAGTCGGCGGCGATGTATTCGGGAATATTTTTTATCAGTTCGTTAAAGTTTGGTTTTTTAACTGTTTCTTCCTGCACGTCAAGACGTTCGTCCGTTTCTAAAATTACTTCATCGTTTCTGCCTATTGCTTTTAGCAGGGCAGCCGACGCCGTTTCTATATAACGCTGCGCTTTTCGCAAATCGTAATTTGCGGTTTCTACGTCGGCTTCAACTCTTTTTAGCGAGCCGATGTCAACGTTTCCGGAATTATATTTTAATTTAACCATATCTTTATTTTCGGTTCTTCTTTCCTGAATTTGTTTTGAAAGTTCTACGGTTTCGTAAGCCCACATAAGGTTGGCGTATTGAGAAGCAACTTCGTAAGCCGCGTCTGAAACGGCTCTGTTATAAGCTGCTTTTGCAGCTTTTAAATCTGCGGATTTTTGGCGGACGTCGTTATAAGTTTCAAAACCTGAAAAGATTGAAAGAGTTGCGTTAAGACCTAAAGAAAAATTTTCAGACAAATTGTTTCCGGACGTTTCGCCGCGGCTGTAAGCGCCTCTTGCGGAAACGTCGGGAAGAAAAGAGACAACGGCTCTGTCGTAGGCAAGTTCCGCATTGTCAAGTTTTAGTTTTGCGGACTTTACCGACGGACTGGTTGCCAGCGTTTGACGGGAAACTTCGCTCCATGTTACTTTTTCAGCATGGGCAAAACCGGTCAAAAAGAAAAAAAACATTATTGCAAAATTTAATTTTTTCATATTAAGTAAACGCGCCCCGTTAGAATTTTATTGCATGCATATGATACTTTTTTTAGAGGGGAACGGCAACTAAAGCAGATGACAGGAGGGTGGGAGGGTGAGAAGGTGAAAAGATGAGAAACGGCAAGTTGTTAAAGTAGAAAGGAGGAAGGAGTAAGGAGCAAGTGTTGTTAATTCCCCTTTTTAAAAGGGGGTGAGTGTGCGACGAATAAGGAGCACGAGCCACGAACGGGCGCTTGTAAGTAAGATGTTAATCCAAAAACGAGCCTGCCCCGTAAGGTTGTAATACGGGGTGAGCGCACCGGAGGCGCGCTTGCGTGACGGGGTATTTGTCGTTGGCATTGTCATTTTGCAATGACTGGCAAGAAGCAAAACTTTTTCTTGCGTTTGGGCGTAAAAAGTTATTTAATATCTTTTGTTGTTAACAAACAGAAAAATTGGGAGATGCTAAATGAAAAAGTTTCACGTTTTTGCGTTGGGAATGTTTTTGGCGGCAGCAGCTACGGGTTGCGCGACAACTTCAGGGGAAGATGCCGGTTCCGTTGCGGCAAACACGATAGGTTCTATGGCAGCGGGGTCGGAAACTGTTAACATTTTAATAGGAAAGTTAAACAGCGACAGCGCGCTTGTAAGACTTGGCGCTATACAAGCTATCGGCAAACTTGGGTCTAACGGCGCGCAGGCGGTGCCGGCAATTATTCCTTTTCTTTCAAGCGCGGACGCTAACGTAAGGGCAAACGCGGCTTTTGCTTTAGGGCAAATTGGACCGAAAGCAAGCGCAGCCACGCCTCAACTTATTCAACTTATTTCAGACAAAAATTCCAAAGTTCAAAGAAACGCCGTTGAGGCAATTGCAAATATCGGCGGCGCAAACGTGCCTTCTTTGCTTATTCCTCTTTTGATAGACATAAATCCTACGGTGCAAACTTCCGCTATGGAGCTGCTTGGAAAATTCGGCACTCAATCCAAATCGGCAATACCGCAGCTTATTTCTCTTGCAAAAGGAAATAAAAATTTAAGACAGCTTGCGCTTGACACTTTGGTGCAGATTGGTCCCGATTCCATAACTTCATTAACGGCGCTTTTAACTTCAGGCGATACCGATTTAATTTCAAAAGCCACAGCGGCATTAGCGCTTTTGAAGAAATAAAAAATTTAAAACTTATCATCTGAACTTGTTTTGGCATCTGTTTTTCGTAGCAAAATAATAATAGAAGCTAAAACAAGTTCAGCATGACAAAATTCTGCTTTGCCTTACTCTGTTTGTCGCGATAATAGTCGGGGTAGGGTAAAACAATATAAAATACAAAAAAAGTCCGGACATTATTAATTATGAATGTCCGGACTTTTTTTGTGTGAAACAATTATTTTAAAAATTAATTTTTGCGGAGATTATGTCTCTTTGGGTTATTGGTCTTAAGAGGGTTATGCCGTCAAAAGATGTGGCGCGGCTTAATGCTACGTATAATTGTCCGGGGGCAAAGGCGCCGCGTTCCATGTCTATTATTACGTTTTCAAAAGTTTTTCCTTGGCTTTTGTGTATTGTTACAGCCCACGAAAGTTTTAGCGGATACTGTTTAAAAAAACCGGCGCTTTCGGTTTCTATTTGTTTTAACGCGTCGTTCCATTTGTATTTGAAAAGTTCCCATTTATAAGGTTCTACGTTTTCGCTTCTTCCGTTAGGAAATTTAACGCGTATTAAAGGTTTGTCGGAATTTATGTCCGCAGAAATATCTTCAACAATACCGATGCTTCCGTTAACCCATCTGTTTTTTTGATCGTTGTTTAACATCATAATTTGCGCGCCTTTTTTTAAAACAAGTTGATGTTCCGCAGGCAGCGCTTTTGAATTTTCGTCTATATTTTCCGTTTCGGCGGTAAAAATATTTTTCGGCGCGGCAATTTCTAAAAGATATTTATGATTTATTTCGGCGGCTCGTTTATTTGTTGTTGTAAGATACACCGGCATTTGCGAAGGTTTAAAATTTTTGTTTACTTTAGAATTTAAAACGGCAATTTCGGACTCTTGCGCAACGCCGTTGCGAACGGAATTTAAAAGAGCGATAAAAGTTTCGTCCTGTTGGCGGTAAACTTTTTTTAGTTCCACGCTGTGAAGCATGCACTCGTTTAAAGAATACGCGCTTAAAAAATACGGCGATTTGTAAACGCCGGAAAAAATGTGATTTTCGTCGCGCGTTACAACCGGCGGAAGCTGCTGCAAATCTCCGATAAAAGCCATTTGCACGCCGCCGAAAGGTTCGCGGTGGGCGTCGCGGTTTGCGCGCAAAAATTTATCTATGCAGTCTAATAAATCGCAGCGAAGCATGGACGCTTCGTCTATAATTATTGTTTCAACTTTTTTATAAATGGATTTGTCGTTAAGTTTTTTCTTTTTTATTTTGGAAAGAGTAACGTCCGGCTTAAAATTAAAAAAAGAGTGAATCGTTTCGCCGCCCGCGTTTAACGCCGCGACGCCCGTAGGCGCAAGCACAACGGTTTTTTTTACTGCGCGCGAAATATAGTATCGCAAAAAAGTAGTTTTGCCGGTGCCGGCGTTTCCCGTAACAAAAACGCAATCGTTTGTTTTAGATATTAAATCAAAAGCGTATTTAAATTCTTTAGTTATTTCCAATTCTGTGTTCATGGTTTTATTTTAGTTACGAATTGACGCCACGGAAAGCAGCGGGTAAGATAGTGAGCAAAGACTCAAAAAGACGTTGCTTACCTTTTACCTATTATTTGTTACCTGCCGTTTCCCGCCTTCTTAACCTGCAGACTGGTGCTACTTATTTACCCCTCGCCCCTTGCGGGAGAGGGCAGGGTGAGGGGTATGTAGTTTTTTGTAAATAACATTTAAGCAAACATCTATATTTTCTAAAATATCATTATTCCAAAAACGAACAACTTCAAAGCCTTCTTTTTCTAAATATTTTGTTCTTGCCGCATCTTGTGTATTTTCATTATGCTGCCCGCCGTCAATTTCTAAGATTACTCTTTTTTCTAAACATACAAAATCAACTATATATTTATTATTTATTGAAAACTGCCGTCTAAATTTTAAGTCTCTAAAATCATGCCTTAATCTGTACCAAAGTTTACTTTCGGCAACTGTTGCATTTTGCCGGTTATATTTGGCGAAGGTTTTTATTTTGGTGCTGTATTCTTTGTGTTTTGCTTTTGAATAATTACTTTTGGTTAACGGCATACCCCTCACCCTACCCTCTCCCGCAAGGGGCGAGGGAAAAAAGACAGCTCATAATATTTTGTTCCTTACTCCTTACTCTTTCTTACTTATTACTTGTTACCTATTACTTATTATTTTTTACCTGCCGTTTCCCGCCTTCTCTTTTGCTCGGTATTCTTCACGGACGGCTTCGGCGGCAATTTTGGGGGTTCTGTTTTTATCGTAAACGCCCATGCTGTCTTCGGCGCCAATGCTGGGTGAGATTTCGTCCGAACCTTTTGCGGGGTCGTCAACAAGAGTAAACAAATATCCCTGATCTAAAGCGCGTATTAAAGTTTGCAAATATGAAGTTTGTATTTTGGAAGTGTCCTTGCCGCTTGCGTCTTTTGAACTTCTGCCGAATTCGCTTACAACCCAAGGCATTGAATTTGTTAGTTTATACCAATTCTCTTGCGCAAAACCGAAATTTGAGCCTCTGTACAAATTCATCATTATAAGATTTATTCCGGCGTTAACATATTCATTGTATTCGTCCTGCGACGGCAGCTCTCCGTGAACCGTGGCAATAATTCTGTTGGGCGAATATTTTTTTATAATTTTTATTGCGGAAGAAATTCTTGAAAACCATTCGTTTTTTGAAAACCATTCGTCGTAATGATAATTGTATTCGTTGCCTAAAACAATCATGAGTATTGCCGGATGCGTGCCGAACATTCTTAAATATTCTTCCATTGCGCCGCCGTCTGCCATGTCGTCGTAAGAAAAACCGACCGCAACGGTAAGACCTTCGCGCAGGCACTCGTCTAAAATTGCTATTGTATTTGCATGGCTGAAACTTCCGTCCGCCGCGCTTGCGCCTAACGGTCTATAAGTTCTTATAGAGTTTGCATTTAAAGTTTTTATTAACGGCATATCTTCTTTATAATCTTGAAAATATAATTCGCCGTCAGTATCGGGAGCGTAACACACGCCCCTTATTTTATATTCAGAAACCGTTCCGTTGTTTTGGGTGATGATAATTTTTTTATCTTTAATTTCACTTTTTGAAATTAAAAGAAGTTTTTCGTTAGACCAAACAACTTGCGCAGGGGCTGTGGCGCGGTTTGCAATATACGCGTTTACAGCCTGCAAAACTGTGCCGGAAATATTTTTTGCGCGTTCGCCGGAACAAGAAAAAAGCCCAGCAGATAAAAATACAATTGAAAATAAGCAAACAATTTTTTTCATAGAGTTACTTCACTCTTATTTTAATACAAATTTACTCCCTGCGGCGCTGTTATTCACAGCTTATGCACAAGAAGAGGCTGTCCGGCTTTGCAACTTAACATAATTGATATTATTTCTGATTACTTATTGATTTTTCAATATATTTTGCTAAATTAAATTTGTTATATTTTTTGCAAAGCGGCAAATTTTTAAAAATTAATCCCTACTTTATTAACAAATTATAGTATTATTTTCAATTCGTTGGCTATGCGCTCTAAATCGGCAAGCGAATAGTAGCGTATTTCTATTTTGCCTTTTTTGCTGTTGCCTGAAATAATAACTTTTGTGCCGAGTTTTCTTTGCAGTTCTTCCTGCAAATTCACTATCTCAATTTCCTGCTTCTTTGAGGACTTCGCCTTTTTTCCAGTTGCGGGTTTTAGCTCTGATACCAAGCTTTCTACTGCGCGGACGGAAAGTTTTTCGTTAATTATTTGCTCTACGAGAGCTCTTAATTGGTTGGCGTCTTCAATGCCGGCAAGCATTCTTCCGTGACCTGCAGAAATTTTGCCTTCGCTTATCATTGCTTGAACATCGTCCGGAAGCGTTAAAAGCCTTAAGCTGTTTGAAATTACCGAACGCTCTTTGCCAACGGTTGCGGCAATTTGCTCGTGCGTGTGGTTGAATTCTTCAATGAGTCTTTTGAAAGCTCTCGCTTCTTCCACCGGGTCTAAATTTTCTCTTTGTATGTTTTCAATAAGAGCTAAATCAAATCTTTGCTGATCGTCGGCTGCATTTTTTACAATAGCTTTAATATCTTTTTTGCCGGCAAGCTTGGATGCGCGAAAACGTCTTTCTCCGGCAATAATTTCATATTCGCCCGGAGCTATTGAAGCTGCCACCAAAATAGGCTGCGCAAGACCGTGCTTATTTATAGAGTCTGCAAGCTCCTGAAGTTTTGCGTTGTCAAACTTTTTTCTCGGCTGAAATCTGTTGGGTTTTATTTTATTTAAAGGTATGGTTATAACCGTTTCGCCCGTGGAAGTTTTTGGCCCGCCAATGCCCGGTATTAAAGATTCAAGTCCGCGTCCTAAAGCCTTCTTTTGCATAACTGTCTCCTGATTTTTATTTTTAAATTTTTATATTTATTATGCTGAGTTTTTTAATGATTTGCGACAACTGTAAACGACAAAGTGAAAAGTAGCACGAAGCGCCATACCGCAATATGGTTTTATTTTAATTATGAATAAATATCAAAAACAAATACCCCGCCCTATCGGGCTCCGGTGCGCTCACCCCGTATTACAACCTTACGGGGCAGGCTCGTTTTTGGATTAACATCTTACTTACAAGCGCCCGTTCGTGGCTCGTGCTCCTTATTCGTCGCACACTCACCCCCTTTTGCAAAAGGGGAATTAACGACACGGAAGGCAGATGGTAAGTAAAGACTCAAAAAGACGTTGCTTATCCTCTTATCATCTATTTCTGCAAAAGGGGAATTAACAACACTTGCTCCTTACTCCTTCCTACTTTCTACTTTAACAACCCGTCGTTTCCCAACTTCCCACCCTCTCAACCTCTCACTCTCTACTTCGTCCCCATTTCTCTTGAAAGAAACTCTTTTGCAAAATCCATATATGCTTGAGTGCCTTTGCCGTTTGGGTCGTAGAGTAAAACCGGTTTGCCAAAACTTGGGGCTTCGGCAATTTTTATTGTTCTGGGAATTTTTGTATTGTAAACTTTTTCTTGGAAAAACTTTTTAACTTCTTCAACTACTTGCTGCGAAAGATTTGTTCTTGAATCAAACATGGTAAACAGAACGCCTTCAAGTTCTAAATTATAGCTTTGCATTAATGCAAAAATTGTTTTTGAAAGCTGACCTAAACCTTCTAAAGCAAAAAATTCGCACTGCATTGGAATGATAACAGAATCTGCCGCAACTAAAGCGTTTATTGTAAGAAGCCCCAGCGACGGAGGGCAATCTATTATAATGTATTTATAAACTTTTTGAAACTTCTCTAACGCTATTTTAAGCTTTTTTTCTCTGTCGGCCATGTTTACAAGGTCAACTTCTGCCGCTGCCAAATCTGTTGTGGCAGGAGCAATATCAAGCCAGTCCATAGCGGTATTTTGCAAAATATCTTCAAGGGCAACTTCATCTATAAGCACATTATATACATTTTTTTCTAAATCATTTTTGTTTATCCCAAGCCCGCTTGTGGTGTTGCTTTGCGGGTCCATGTCTATAAGAAGACACTCTTGCCCTAGGTGCGCAAGGCTTGCCGCAAGATTAATTGCTGTTGTAGTTTTACCAACTCCGCCCTTCTGATTTGCAATTGCTATAATTTTACTCATCAACTACTCCTTATTTTTAAAGAAGATTAGAAGCTTAGAGGCTTGGAAGTTTAGCAACAACATTGTCTTGTGCCGTTACTAAACTTCCAAACTTCTAAGCCGCCTATCTTCTGCTTTTGATTATGTTTCACGTGAAACAGCGAACTGCAGAAGGTGAGAAGCTTGGAAGCTTGGATGTTTAGCAACAACGTTGCCAAAACTATATACCCCTCACCCTGCCCTCTCCCGCAAGGGGATAGGGTAAAAACGCGACTTCTAAGCTGCCTAACTTTTTGCATTCAACTCTATTGTTTCTTTATGCCCTTCCATATCTTCTATTGTTGCAGCGCCGGTTTTAAAACTCAATATTGTAAAATCTTTTCTTTTATCGCCGGAATATATTTCATTAAGCATAGGAGCGGCAGCAAAAAATTTCTGTTGATTTGCTTCATTTGTAACATTAACCAACAAACCTGAAACTCTTATCCACTTGCCGTCCGCAGTCACTGCCGAAAGCTCCGTGTTGGGATTTTTTTCTATTTGTTTATACACATTTTTATAACTGCCGGTACAAAGACTTAACTTACCGTCAATATTTAAAGCTATTCCAAACGGACGAACTCTCGGCTGATTACCGTCTATTGTTGCAATATAAAACACCTTGGCTTCCTGCAAAAACTTAACAACTTTATCGGTATTACTCATGCGCTGCTCCTTTGTTATAGCGGCAAAAACTTCAACTGCCGTATTTAGAAGTTTAGAAGCTTGGAAGCTTCTAATCCTCCAAACGTTTCACGTGAAACAATTATAACAAAGTATGTAAGTTAATTGCAAGATTTTTTATTGTTTATTTAGAAGAGGATTTGCCATTGTCGTTGTTGTTTTCCGTTCACACTTTTGCCGTTACTTCCACATGAAGCGCACCGCCGCGTTAACAAGCACTTATAATATACAACGATAAAACAATTACGAATCAACATCAAAAACAAATACCCCGCCCGCTTCGCGTCCTCCGGTGCGCTCACCCCGTATTACAACCTTACGGGGCAGGCTCGTTTTTGGATTAACATCTTACTTACAAGCGCCCGTTCGTGGCTCGTGCTCCTTATTCGTCGCACACTCACCCCCTTTTAAAAAGGGGAATTAACGACACAGAAGGCAGAGGGTGAGAAGATAAGAGGATAAGATGGTAAGTAAAGACTCAAAAAAACGTTACTTACCATCTTGCCATCCTATCCTCTTATCATCTATTTTTGCAAAAGGGGAATTGACAACACTTGCTCCTTACTCCTTCCTACTTTCTACTTTAACAACTTCCTACCCGCCACAGCCTTTTTACAAAACATTTCGCACCTAAACAAAGCAAAAAACTTAATTTTCAACACTCCAAATTTCAATTTCAAGGGTATTCGGATATGGGAGGATGCGGAAAATCGCAAGGAAAGGCGTTTATTGCGGTTTTCGCCTTTAATGTTTCATGTGAAACAGTTGGAAGCTTGGAAGTTTAGAGGCTTGGAGGTTTAGCAACAACATTGTCTTGTGCCGTTACTAAACTTCCACGCTTCTAAGTTGCTTAACTTCTGCTTTTAATTATCATTGATTTTTCAATGTGTTTTAAAATATTTATACAAATCTTTGTGGGTGTTAAATATTTCGTCGGCTTGTTGCAGGAAAATTTTCGGCAGGGTGGTTGCTATTGCAAAGCATTTCATTTTTGCAGCTTTTGCGGCAGTTATTCCGTAAGGCGCATTTTCTATAACCAAGCACTGCGCAGGGCAGACATTTAAATTTTTTGCGGCAAGCAAATAAGAATCCGGAAAAGGTTTTCCTTTTTTCACCATATCTCCGGCAGTAATTGTGTCAAAAAGTTTATACAATTTTTTCGGAAGCATTTTCGCCGCTTCTGTTTTAGACGACCCCGTAACAACGCCCACAAACAATCCTTGCCTTTTTAAAAAAAGGACAAACTCCTCAATGCCGTCAAAAATAAATCTTTTAAAATATGCGTCAAAAATTTTCTCTCGCTCAAAACGTATTTTTACCGCAAGTTTTTTCGGCAGAGTTTTTCCGCTTTCTTTAAACGCAAGTTTTATAACTTTCTCCCATTTGGCGCCTTCCATTTCAAAAATTGTCGTCGGAGCTACCCGCACGTTATATTTTTTTAAAACTTCAAACCACGAAATAAAATGATACGGCATAGAATCCGTTATAACGCCGTCCATATCAAAAAACACAGCCTTAAATTTTTTTAAATTAAAATTTTTCATATAAACTCCAAACCCTCACTCGCCCGCAAAAGAAAGTGATAGACTTTATCCGGTTTACACCTGTTACCTATTACCTTTTACCTATTACTTATTTTTTGCTACTTGCCGTTCTCAAACTTTTTTCAATACTTTCTAAACTTCGCCCGCGCGTTTCTATAACTTTAAATTTCACAAACAAAATTGACAAAACCGCCATAGCCGCAAAAATTATAAAAATTTGCGAACCGATTTTTGAAAGAAGCCAAGGGAACATAAGCGCAACGCCCAAGTTTGCCGTCCAGTTAGCTACCGACGAAACGCCCACGCCAATGCCTCTTATTTTTAGAGGGAAAACTTCGCCTATCATTATCCACATTATAGGCCCCCACGTAAGCGCAAAAAAAACAATATAAGCCGCGCAAGCCGCAAGAACAAGATACGCAGAAGACGCGCCGTTTGAAAATACGCCAAGCGTTAAAAGTGACAACGTCATTCCTATGCTGCCGGTAATAAGCATTTTTTTGCGGTCAAATTTGTCCATTATAATAAGCGCGATAATTGTTACCAAAACATTTACAACGCCTATGCCAACCGTGCTAAGTATTGCCGAAGAATTGCCAAGCCCCACGGAAGCAAATATTGTAGGCGCATAATATATAACGGTATTACATCCTATAAGCTGCTGAAAAATTGCAAGCCCCACGCCGACAATAAGCGCCGGGCGAACCCAACGCGCAAATAGTTCGGAAAACCCTGCGCTGTCTTTTGCGCACGCCGCCTTAATTTCGGAAATTTCTTTTTTAGCGCCGCGAGCGTTTCCTAAAAGTTTTAAAATATTAAAAGCCTCGTCGGCATTGCCTTTGCACACAAGCCATCTGGGGCTTTCCGGAAGAAGTAAAGTTCCAAAAAATAAAATTATCGCAGGTATTGCCGCAAAGCCAAGCATAACCTGCCACAAACCGGCGTCCGCAAAAATAAGATTTACAATGTAAGCAGATAAAATTCCTACGGTAATCATCAGCTGATTTAAAGTTGAAAGCGTCCCGCGGGATTTTGCCGGCGCCATCTCCGCAAGATATAACGGAACCAAAGCCGAAGCGCCCCCTACGGCAACGCCCAAAATAATTCTTGAAAATATAAGAATTTCCGCATTAGGCGAAAGCGCCGAAGCAATTGCGCCCGCCGCAAAAATAAACGCAGAAATTAAAACCATTTTTTTTCTTCCGAATCTGTCTGCAAAATAACCAATCATCGCTGCGCCCATTATTGCGCCAAACAAAATTGCGCTTACAACAATTCCTTGAGCAAAAGGCGTAAGCTTCATATCGGTTTCAATAAATAAAATCGCGCCGCTGATAACGCCGGTATCATACCCAAACAAAAGCCCGCCCAACGCCCCAAAAAAATAAACCAACTTTCCGGAAATTTTTTTCATACAATCCTTTTGACGGCAATTATAAATTACGAATTAGAAATTAGAAATTTAGGTGAAAAGCAATTATTTAATAAACGTAGATTCCCGATAACAACCCTCGGCAATGACAAACAACGACAACGGTCGTTAGCTCAAATTCAGAGCAACAAATTAAAAACTACCACACTCCGTGAGCCGCCATAAAACACCCATGATCGGTAACTTTCATTCCCGCTGCGCGCGCCTTATTAACGGCATTTTCCGAGCGCGAACCCGGCTGCATCCAAACTTCTTTTATTCCAAGCTTAACGGCATCATCAACAGTTTTATCCGTGCCTATAGGAGGCACAACCGTTAAAACAATATCCGGCTTTTGCGGCAAATCCGCAAGCGTTTTATAAATTGTTTTTTCACGAACAACTCCGCCGCGCACGCCGACGGGCTCTACATTAAAACCCGCGTCAAGCAAGTCTGAAAAAATTTTATATCCGAATTTTTCTTGATTTTCGCTTACGCCTACAACCGCAATCTTTTTATTTTCATCCATAAAATTTCTCTCCTAAATTTAAACTTTAGAGATTATTGAAATTTTATTTTTTAAAAGAATTTCAATCGCCTTATCTATATCTTCAAATTTAAAAACCATTAAAGCATTATCGGATTTTTTTTCCACAAAACCATACATATATTCAATGCTTATATTATTGTCCGATAAAACCTTAAGCGCCGACGCAAGACCGCCCGGATTATCGCCTACTTCTACGGCAACTATGTGGGCAATGGTGGCAATAAAACCGTTTTCTTTAATAATTTTTATTGCGTCTTCCGCCTTATCTACAACAAGCCTTACAATGCCGAACTCCGGACTTTCCGCCAAAGTTAACGCTTTAATATTAATGTTATTTTTTCCCAAAACGTTGCATAAATCGTAAAGTCTGCCTTTTGTGTTTTCAATAAAAACCGACACTTGCGTAATTTTCATTTTTGTTCTCCTATATCAGCTCTTTTTGCGTTTCTTGCAAAACCTCGTCCGGATTTTTGTTAAGCTCAAAATAAATATAAACCATTGCAAGGGAAATTAAAGGAATTGTAAGTATTGAGCCCGCAACTAAAATAAATCCCGCAAAGTTTATAACGCCCGACAAAACTAAAAATAAAAATATTTTTTTGCGGCACATTAAAGTTATGCGAGCGCTTTTTGCAAAACTATCCGCAAGAGACAACCCTTCCAAAACGCCAAAATAAAAAAATGAAAACCGCGCAATAAGCGCAGAAATTGCAACGCCCGCGCCCAAAACTATAAACGGCACAAGTATGGAAATTGACAGCAGATTAGCGTCCGTAAAAAACTTTTGCACCCCGTCGGACGTTAGCGCAAAAAAACATAACACGGCCGTAAACATAGGCAAACTTAAAATTATAAGCCCGTAAATAAATAACGCTATTTTTTGAGCGGAAGGAAAAAAATTTTTAACCGCCGAAACATCTTGCTTAAATACTACAGCCGCAAACGAAGTTAAAAAGAAAAATATCAAACTTTCAAAAAGTATAGGAGTGCAAATTACAAACATCTGAGCAAAAAGCTTAGCCGTAAAGCTTGAATTTTGCCCAAGCACGGAATTTGCAAAAATTAAATTTGAAAACACCAGCGCCCTCTCCGCAAAAACGCAAGCCGTAGTAAAAAAGAAAACTTTATAAAAGTTCTGCGTAAAAAACTTCAACGCAAACCGAAACGCCTGCTTAATAGAAAAATTATTCATGTTAATCCTTTTGACGACAATTATAAATTATAAATTACAAATCAACATCAAAGAAAAATACCCCGTCCGCTTCGCGTCCTCCGGTGCGCTCACCCCGTATTACAACCTTACGGGGCAGGCTCGTTTTTGGATTAACATCTTACTTACAAGCGCCCGTTCGTAGCTCGTGCTCCTTATTCGTCGCACACTCACCCCCTTTTACAAAAGGGGAATTAACGACACGGAAGGCAGAGGGTGAGAAGATAAGAGGATAAGAGGGTGAGTAAAGACTCAAAAAGACGTTGCTTACCATCTTGCCCTCCTACCTTCTTATCATCTTATTTATTATTTATTATTTGTTACTTGCTCCTTACTCCTTCCTACTTTCTACTTTAACAACTTGCCGTTTCTCACCTTCTCAACTTCTCACCCTCTATTTTATCTTCGGCTTGCAACAGCAGCTGCCAAAACAAGCCCCGCGAACAAAAAATACTACAATTTTCTATTATCAATAACGCGCTTGGCTTTGCCTTCCGAGCGGGTTATGGTTTTGGGTTCCACAAGTTTTACATCTACGCCTACAAGTATTGTTTGCTCAATGCTTTTTTTAATTTTATTGCGCACCGCTTCAATTCCTTTAAGCTCGTCGGTAAAATACTTTTGCGCAATCTCAACTTGCACTTCTATTTTATCAAGCCCGTGCTCGGCGCGGTCAACTATAATTTGATAATTGGGCAAACTTTCTTCAACCTGCAGCAGCGCGTATTCTATTTGCGTGGGGAAAACGTTTATTCCTCTAACAACTATCATGTCGTCGGTTCTGCCTTTAATTTTGCTTATGCGCGGAGCGGTTCTTCCGCACGCGCAAACTTCATTGTTTATTGAAACAAGATCTCTTGTGCGATATCTAAGTAACGGCATTCCCGTCCTTGTAAACGTTGTTATTACAAGTTCGCCTATTTCGCCTTCTTTGCAGGGCTTGTTGGTTTTGGGGTCAATAATTTCCGGATAGAAAACATCAGACCAAAAGTGCAGACCGTCGCGCAAATGACATTCCTGCGCAACGCCCGGCCCTGAAATTTCAGAAAGTCCGTAAATATCCGTTGCAAGCATTCCGAGAGATTTATCTATTTCGTCTCTAATTGCCGTAGTCCACGGCTCGGCGCCGAAAATGCCTATGTCCCATGAAACGTCTTCAACTTTAACGCCCAAATTGTGAGCTTCTTCCGCCATATACAAAGCAAAACTCGGCGTGCAGGCAAGAATGCGCGGCTTAAAATCTTGCATAAGTTTTACTTGTCTTTTTGTTTGACCCGACGACATAGGCATAATAGGGCAGCCGAATTTTAACGCGCCGTAATGAAGACCCAGCCCGCCGGTAAAAAGTCCGTAGCCGTAAGCAATTTGAATAATATCTCCGGGATTACCGCCGGCAGCGCCAATAGAACGCGCGGCCGCTTCCGCCCACAAATCTACATCTTCTTTAGAATAGCCGGATACAACAGGGTTGCCCGTTGTGCCCGAAGAAACGTGCACTTCCGCAATTTTTTCTATCGGCAAAGAAAAAAGCCCGAACGGATAAAAGTCGCGCATATCGTCTTTTGTAGTAAACGGAAGTTTTGTTATATCGTCAATTGTTTTTATAGAGCTGGGAGAAAAGCCGCTTTCATCAATTCTTTTTTTGTAAACGGGAGAGTTTTTGTAAACATATTTCACAAGGTTAGCAAGGCGTTCGGACTGCAAATTTTTTAAATCCTGCAAAGGCATTATTTCATACTTTTCATTGAAAATCATAAAATTACTCCGTAATTTTGAGGTTTAGAAGTTTGGCAGCTTGGAAGTTTAGCAAAAAAAGACAAAAGCGTTTTCGGGCTGTTGAAAAGCTTCCAAACTTTTAAGCTGCTAAGCTTCTATTCTATTCGCCGCTTCTAAAAAAACTTTTCTGTTTTCTTCTATTAACTTACCTTTAAAGCCAACTTCTAAAGCTTTCAGCCAGCTTGCTTGCGTTATGTTTAAATGTTTTGACAAACGTCCAAGCATAAAAGTGTTTATAAATTTTTTGTTCGGCAGGTTATTTGCTTCTTCTAAATCTTTAAGCATATCAACGCCGTCGGGCGCAAGAAAAGAAAGAAGTCTGTCGCGCTCGCTTTTATAAAACGGAACCAAAAAATTCGCGGCGCCTTCTTCAATTAACGGCGACGCCACAGTATTGCAAACTTTACACGCAAACCGCACGTGGCTTTCCACCGACCCGCCGCGCTGCGCCATGCCGTGCACTTCGGATTTTTTCGTATGATATCCGTCATACATAGACGCCAAAGAAACAATTTCCGCGGCAGTAAGCACGCCCTGCCCGCCGGTTCCGCAAAATAAAATATTAATTACTGTTTTCTCTTTCATAAATATCCTTTAAGCAATCAAAAAATAAACGGTTATGCCGCTTTTTTCAAAGCGCCGAATTTGCAAGCGTTGGCGCAAACGTTGCAGCCGTTGCATAAAAAATCATCGTGACAAATTTTGCCGTCTTCGCCTTTGTAAACGGCAGGGCAGTCTATTTGCAAACACGCGCCGCAGTTAACGCATTTTGACGGCGTAAAAACGGGCACAAAAGCTTTATTTCTTTCTTTCATTCTGCACGGAAAGCGCGCTATTAAAACAGAAAGCGCGTCTTTGTTCATAAGTTCTTTTATTTTTTCTTCAAGCTCCGGGTTAAACGGGTTTAACGTTTCAACAATGTCCGCGCCTGCGGCTTTGCAAATATCTTCCAATTTTAATTGTTTCGTCTGCACGCCTTTTGCGTCAACGCCTGTTGACGGGTTTGGCTGGCTGCCCGTCATTGCGGTGTTTGAATTATCCAAAATTATAAGCGCGCCTTTTGTTTTATTGTAAGCGGCGTCAACAAGTCCGGTAATTCCGGAATGCACAAAAGTGGAGTCGCCTATAACGCCTACAACTTTATTGTGTCCCAAAACTTTAGACAAACTCTGCATAATTGTAACGCTTGCGCCCATGCAAACCGTTGTGTGCAAAGCTTCAAGCGGTTTTAGCGCGCCAAGCGTATAACAGCCTATATCGCCGGCAACTACGGCTTTAAGTTTTTTTAACGCCACAAAAACAGGGCGATGCGAGCAGCCCGGACACAAAACCGGTTTTCTGGCGCCGGAAGGTTTTTCAACCTTTTTATTATTTCCGGCTATAATTTCTTTGACTAATGCAGAATTTAACTCGCCTACGCGGTAAGACAAATCTTTGACTTTTGCGGCAATTCCAAGCTGCTTAACGTGTTCTTCAATAAAAGGTTCCAGCTCTTCAATAACATAAAGCTCTTTGACCTCTTTTGCGAATTGTTTAATTTTCTCGTCGGGAAACGGGTAAGAAAAACCGAGCTTTAAAAACGAAGCGTTAGGGAAAGTTTCTTTTGCGTAAAGATAAGAAACGCCGTCGGCAATTATGCCGATATTTTTATCGTTAATTTCTATTTTATTTAATTCGCTCTCGTCTGCAAACTTTTGCATTTGCAAAAGTTTAGCTTCAAGCGCAATGTGTTTTTTATAGGCGTGACCCGGCACCATAACGTATTTTGGAGCGTTGGGGGTAAAAGTTTTGTCGGCAACTTCTTTGCGCGCGGCAATTTCAACGTTTTCTTTGGTGTGCGAAACTCTCGTCGTAAGACGTATTATTACAGGCGTGTCAAATTTTTCGCTTATGTCAAAAGCGGCTTTCGCCATTTCGTAAGCTTCTCTTGGGCTGGCAGGTTCAAGCATTGGAAGTTTTGAAAATTTTGCTATAAGTCTGTTGTCCTGTTCGTTTTGGGAAGAAGCAAGCTGCGGATCGTCGGCTACAACTACCGCAAAGCCGCCGTTAATGCCCGTGTAGGCGGAAGTCATCAGCGGGTCCATGGCAACGTTTAACCCTACGTGTTTTGACGAATACATGCTGCGAACGCCCGCAATAGACGCGCCCAAAGCAACCTCGTAAGCTGTTTTTTCGTTTACAGACCATTTTGCGTCAACTTCTGAAAATTTTGCAAGATACTCTAAAATCTCCGTCGCCGGAGTGCCCGGATAAGAAACTGCGGTTTTAAGACCGGCCTCGTAAGCGCCTCTGGCAAGCGCTTCGTCGCCGGATAAGAGATGTATTGTTTTCATAACATTCCTTATGAAATTTTTTGGAAAGCAAACAAATTTTAGCTTTTTTTAACGTATTTGTTAAGGGCATTTTTAATGCGAGCATCTTTAATGCAAGCATTCTTAATGCCTTTAGTATTTTGAGTTTAAGCAAGGCGCGCAAACGCACGCAAGCATAAGCGCAAAACACAAAGCGCATTTGACTATATATTCGCTTTTTAGATATAATACTTGAGCATTTCTAAAACTAAAAGCACGGGCAATAATGCCCAAAAAAGGATATAGTAAAAATGAAAAGAACGTATCAGCCAAACAAAGACAGAAGAAAAAAGAAAATAGGTTTTAGAGCCAGAATGGCAACTCCCGGCGGAAGAAGAGTTCTTTCCGCGCGCAGAAGAAAAGGCCGCAAAACAATAAGCGCGTAAACTTTTTATGCCAAACAAAAAAAGCTTTTCCTTCTCGTATAAAGAAAAGCTGCATTTGCAGAAAGATTTTAATAAGGTCTTCAAAAAAGGCCGCAGGCTTGATAATAAAATTATTAAGATTTACGCATATAAAAAAGCCTCTGCGCCAAACGGCGCGGTTTCGGGCAGCCCGTATTTAAGAAGGCTTGGGCTTGTCTCTCCCAAAAAAGTCGGGACTGCCGTTCAAAGAAATAAAACAAAAAGAATATTAAGGGAAATTTTTAGAACCAACAAACATTCGTTGGAACCCGGCTTGGATTTAATTTTTATTTCCAAACCAGAAACCGCATCGCAGGATTATAACAGTCTAAAAACAACCATTTTAGAAATGCTTAAAAGCGCAGGGTTTTATAAATGAAACGCTTCGCGCTTTTCTTAATTAAATGTTATAAATTCGTCTCTCAAGGACTTCCTCCGCGATGCCGTTTCCAGCCAAGCTGCTCCTCGTATGCATATCAGGCAATAGAAATTCACGGGTTTTTTAAAGGTTGTTTTTTAGCTTTTAAAAGAATTATACGCTGCCACCCTTTTTGCAACGGCGGCTGCGACCCGGTTCCACCTAAAAAAAGGATTTAACAATGAACAAAAATTCAGTATTGTTTGTAGTGTTTTCCGCAATAGCTTTGTTTGGCTACTTTATGTTTGCGCAGCCTCAGCAAAAACCCGCAGCTCAGCCCCAGCCCGCGCAGCCTGCAGCTGCAGCGCAAAATGCAAAATCTCAAAACGCAACGGCGGCAAGCGTTAGCGCAAATAAAAATACCGACGGCTCAAAAGAAACTTTTACGCGCATTGAAACCGACAACTATAAAATTGTTTTCACAAATAAAGGCGCCGGCGTAACAAGCTGGCAGGTTAAAGAAAACAGCGGTCAGTGGGTAGATTTGGTTCTTAACAAAGACATAGCTGTTTTAACGACTTTTCCGGATGCCACATATAAATATGTAGCGTCAAAATCAAAACAAAACGCTGTGTTTGAATATGTTTCGCCCGACGGATGGAAGGTTACAAAAACTTACTCCATATCTCCTAATTCTTACATGAATAATATTGAAATTGTTCTTGCTAAAACAAAAGCTAACGCAGCGCTTCCGGGTATTGATTTCTCGTGGGGGCCGGGCTTTGGCACGGATGAAAAAGAGCTTAAAGAAAACGAAAGCCAGACAAGAGTTATAGCTCTTAACGCGCAGACGGGTTCCGTAAAAAAACTAGAAAAAGAATCCGAAACGGCGGCGCAGTTTAAGTGGGCTGCAATAGACAACAGGTATTTCCTTGCGGCGTTTATCCCGCAAACTCCGTCGGATTTTAATGAAATTATTGCGCAGCGCGCCGACAAAAAAGCGCCTATTGCAATTCATTTAACGGCAACTCCCGCAAACAATGCAAACTCGCAAACGTATTCGGTAAACTTTTACGCCGGGCCTAAAGGCTACACCTATTTAAAAGGTTACAATCTCGGTCTTGAAAAATCCGTTGATTTCGGATTCTTCGGATTCTTGGGCAAAAAAGCGCTGGCGGTTTTATATTTCTTCCAAAAAATTACCGGCAACTACGGCTGGGCAATTGTGCTTTTAACCTGCGTAATACAAGTTTTAGTTTTGCCTCTTACGTTAAAAAGTTTTCACTCCATGGCGGCAATGAAACGCGTTCAGCCTATGGTAAAAGAAATTCAAGCGAAATTTAAAGATAACCCGCAAAGACTTCAAGCGGAAATGATGAACGTTTACAAATCGCAAAAAGTTAATCCTCTGGGCGGCTGTTTGCCAATGCTTTTGCAGCTTCCTATTTTCTGGGCGTTTTTCGCAATGCTTCGCAACGCTTACGAATTAAGAAACACTCCGTGGATTTTGTGGGTAAAAGATTTGTCCGCTCCCGACCAGCTTTTCCATATGAATCTTATTCTTACAAATAACTTTAATTTGTTGCCGCTTATAATGGGCGCGGGAATGTTTTTGCAGCAAAAACTTACTTCCGCAACCGCAGACCCGGCGCAAAGAAAAATGATGTATATTTTGCCGGTGGTGTTCACATTTATGTTTTGGAATTTCTCGTCGGGGCTTGTGCTTTACTGGCTTACAAACAGCATTTGCTCAATGATTGCGCAGTATCTTGTAATAAGAAAAGATTCCGCCCGCGTAAAACACGCGTAACTAAGTTTGTCGGTTGTCGTTATTGAAAACAGAGGTAATCAAAAAATGCCGGAAATAGAAATTAAAGCAAAAAGCATAGAAGAAGCAATTGCAAAAGGTCTTAAAGAATTAAATTGCACAAGAGAAAACGCTGAAATAAAAATTTTGGACGAAGGTTCCAGCGGGCTGTTTGGCCTTATGGGCGCAAAGCCGGCGGTAATTTTAATATCCGCAGATAAAAATTGCAAAACGCAGCCCAAAAACGCTTCTCTTGAAGCGCGGCGCAAAGCGGAAATAACAATTGCGGATATTTTGCACAACATGGGCATTGAGCTTAAAAAAACACAATCCGACGCCGACAAAGACATTATAAATTTATCAATACAGGTTTCCGACAGCGGTTACGTTATCGGCAAAAACGGTCAAACGCTTGACGCGTTGGAATATATTACGCAAATTATCGTAAATGCCGGCTTGCAGGAAAAAGTTAAAATAAATTTAGACTGCGAAAATTACAGAGTTAAACAAATTGAAAAATTAAAAGCTCTTGCCGACAAAGGCGTAACTTATGTTTTGCGCACAAAAAAGATTTACCGTTTTGAGCCGATGAACGCAAAAGAAAGAAAAATAATTCACTCATATCTGCAAGACAACCCCAACGTAGAATCCTTTTCCGAAGGCGAAGGCATAATGCGCAAAGTAGGAATAAAAACGGCGAAGTAAGAAGATAAGAAGCTTGGAAGCTTGGAAGTTTAGAGGATAAGTAACGACAAGAAGTCCCTTTTATTTTGCTGTTGCCTATCTTCTAAGCCGCCAAGCTTCTTATCTTCCGCTTTTCTGTCGTTACTTACCTTCTAAACTTCCAAACTTCTTAACCTCCGCTTTTCTGTCGTTGCCTATCTTCTAAGCCTCCAAGCTTCTTATCTTCCGCCTTTATTGCTATAATACTTCCTATGAATTACAATACCGAAGACACTATTGCCGCGCTTTCTACCGCTGCGGGTAAAGCGGCTATCGCCGTTATACGTTTGTCCGGCAAGCGTTCGTTTGATATTATAGGGAAGATTTTTGAAACTAAAACTTCGGCAGCTAAACAGGTTCAATACGGCTGCATTGTTGACGGCGGCGAAAAAATAGACGAAGTCCTTTGCGCTTTTTTTAAAAACCCTAACACCTACACCGGCGAGGATATTGCTGAAATATCCTGCCACGGCAATCCTGTAATAATAAATAAAATTTTAAATCTTCTTTACAAAACCGGCGCGCGCCAAGCGCTGCCCGGAGAATTTACTTACCGCGGTTTTATCAACGGTAAAATGGATTTAACAAAAGCCGAAAGCGTTTGCGCGTTAATAACAAGCAAAACGGAAACCGCCGCAAAAGCCGCGCTAAATAATGTGTCGGGCGAATTTGCAAATAAAATAAAAAACTTAAAAAACGATTTAACAAATTTGCTGGCGTTTATGGAAGTGTCGCTTGACCACCCCGAAGAAGATATAATGTTTTTATCGCGTCAAGAAAAGCAAGCCCGTTTAACGCTGCTTATAGAAACTACAAAAAAATTATTAGCTATTTATAAAATAAGCGAAAGCCTGCAAAAAGGTTTGAAAGCCGCAATTATCGGCAAACCCAACGCCGGGAAATCGTCGCTGCTTAATGCAATTGTCGGCAAAAACCGCGCCATTGTTACAGACATTGCCGGCACAACCACAGACACCATTGAAGAGTTTATAGATTGCCGCGGCGTGCCGCTTACAATAATTGACACCGCGGGCATACGCACCCACAGCGACAACTCAATAGAGCTTCTTGGGCAGAAACGCTCCAAAGAAGCCGCCGCAAAAGCAGACGTAATTATTTGGGTTTTAGACGGCTCCGCTCCGTTTGACAACAACGACAAACAAATTGCGGATTTCATAAAAACCGAAAATATAAATACACCTATATTATATGTGTTAAACAAAGCAGACTTGGAACGGCAAAGTGAAAAGTGGAAAGTGGAAAGTGAAATTAACGACAAAAGCAAAAACAAAAACGAACAACAGAATGACCAAAGTGAAAAGTGGAAAGTGGAAAGTGAAATTGCCGTTAATTCTCAATTGCCGTTAAAAGTTTCTTCTCTAACCGGCGACGGCATTCCCGCGTTGCTTAACGCCATAGCAAAAATTGCCGGAGTTTCCGACACGCAAAACGATTTGTTAATGATAAACTCGCGCCACTACGCGCATTTGGAAAATGCTTTTAGCGCGCTTACAAAAGCAAAAGAAGCCTACGCCTTAGAAGACGCCGACGAAATTGCAGCCTTTGAAGCCCGCGCAACACTGTCCGAACTAAACGAAATTTTAGGCATAACAACCTCTCAAGATATTTTAGACACAATATTTTCAAACTTCTGCATAGGAAAATAAGCAAGCAGATGATAAGAGGTTAAGAGGGTAGGAAGGAGGAAGGAGTAAGGAGCAAGTGTTGTTAATTCCCCTTTTGCAGAAATAGATGATAAGAGGATAAGCAACGTCTTTGTGAGTCTTTACTTACCATCTTATCCTCTTATCTTCTCACCCTCCGCCTTCTGTGTCGTTAATTCCCCTTTTATAAAAAGGGGGTGAGTGTGCGACGAATAAGGAGCACGAGCCACGAACGGGCGCTTGTAAGTAAGATGTTAATCCAAAAACGAGCCTGCCCCGTAAGGTTGTAATACGGGGTGAGCGCACCGGAGCCCGATAGGGCGGGGTATTTTTTGTTGCTGTTGACTCGCAATTAATAATCCCTGACAACAACAGCGCCGCAGCATAGCGTTATAAAGGTTAAACAAATGCGTCAAAAACACGGTCAAAACTTTTTAACAGACAACAATATTATTAACAATATAATTAAAGCCGCCGCCCTCACAAAAGACGACGAAGTCCTTGAAATAGGTCCGGGCAAAGGCGCGCTTACAAAAATTATTGCGCCGCAAGTAAAACATTTAACCGCCGTAGAAATAGACAAAATTTTATTTCAACAATTAAATTATTATTTTGATTTCCACAAAACAGAAAACGTAACGCTGATAAATGAAGACTTTTTAAAACTGCAAAGTGGAAAGTGGAAAGTGGAAAGTGAAATTAACGGCAAAAGCAAAGACAAAGATGAACAACAGCAGAGCCTGAAGCAAGTTCAGGGTGATCAAAGTGAAAAGTGGAAAGTGGAAAGTGGAATTAACGGCAAAAGCAAAGACAAAGATGAACAACAGCAGAGCCTGAAGCAAGTTCAGGGTGACAGTGTTGTTGAGTTTAATCGCGTCTCTCGTTGTCATTGTGAGACCCTCGTCTCAAAATCCGCCGTTGCTGTTAACGGTGCCGTTAATTCCACTTTTCACTTTCCACTTTCCACTTTGCCTTTTAAGGTTGTCTCCAACCTTCCCTACAACGTCGGCACGGCGATAATTCAAAAAATATTGCCAACGCCAAATTGGACAACGTGCGTTTTCATGCTGCAAAAAGAAGTTAACGAACGCCTTGCCGCGCCGGCGGGCAGCAAAGACTACGGTTACATTTCAATTTTTACGCAATACTATGCTAACGCGCAAATTATGTTTGACGTTTCCCCCCGCTGTTTTACCCCGCAGCCAAAAGTTACGTCGTCGGTAATAAAATTAACAAATAAAAACGCGCCCCCTCCGAATAAAAATTTTTTCCCTTTCGTTAAACACGCGTTTGCAATGCGCCGCAAAACCATTTTAAACGCCGTAAGTTCTTTCGCAAACTTAGACAAAACCCAAACCGCAAAAATTTTACAAGAAATAAAAATAGACCCCATGCTTCGCCCCGAAAAACTCTCAATAGAAAACTTCCTGCAAATAATAACCCATATACCGCAATAAAAATTTATTTATTTTTTGTTTTGTATTATTACAAGCCGTTGCCGCCCTCAAGCGTCCTATGAGTGGAGTATTTTTATTGCACTAAAAATTCCCGCATGTTTGAGCACAAACCTTAAAGTCGTTATCGTGCGAGTTCGGCAATTGCGATAAAAACTTGTAACGAATGCTTGCCGGCGGCAGAGTTTTTGCTTACTTTTTGATCGTCTGCAAAAAGTGAGGCGGGGGTTGGGGCGCAGCGCCCAAGGTGTTGGGGTTGCCACATGCAACTTCAAAATAAAAAACAGCTTGACAAGATTTACCAAAAAATATACAATCTTCTATTAGCAAAAACGACTCATTTTTCAATTATATTTAAGTTGTGAATAATACTATCCACATCTGTGGATAACTTGGTGAATTTATGATTATTGAAAGCTCCGAACTATGGCAAAAGGTTGTGGATAACCTTAACTTATCCATAAATCCCGAAACCTACAACCTGTGGATTGCCCCGCTAAAACCGATATCTTTTGAAAACAATATTTTCACCGTTGCGGTGCCGAACGTTTATTTTTCGCAGTGGATAGAAGCTCATCAGCAAAAAAATATAGAACAGCTTTTATCTGCCGCCGCGGGCGCGCAAATTGTTTTGCAGCTGCAGCCTCAACAGGATATAATGCCCGTAATAGCAAAAGTTGAAAACACTCCCGCTCCGGCGGACGTTGCCGCGCCGATATCTCAAAGAGATCAAATAAATCCTAAATATGTTTTTGAACGTTTCGTGGTTGGCTCGTCAAACAGATTTGCGCACGGCTGCTCGGAAGCCGTTGCAAAAAATCCGGGCAAACAGTTCAACCCGCTTTTTATTTACGGCGGCGTTGGTCTTGGCAAAACGCATTTGCTGCACGCTATAGGAAATTACATTAAACAAAATAATCCAGCGCTAAAAGTTTTATACGTTACCGCAGAAAGGTTTACGTCGGAATTTATAGAAGCTCTGCGTTTTGACAAAATGCCTTCGTTTAAAAATAAATACAGAAATCTTGACTGTTTGTTAATAGACGACATTCAATTTCTCGTAGGCAAAGGAAGCTCGCAGGAAGAGTTTTTTTATATGTTTAACTCGCTTCACACGTCGGGAAAACAAATAGTTGTTTCTTCAGACCGCCCTCCCAAAGAGCTTGAAAAAGTTGAAGAGCGTTTAATTTCTCGTTTTGAGTGGGGCATTACCGCAGATATCGCCTCTCCGGATTTAGAAACCAGAATTGCAATACTTAGAAAAAAAGCCGAGGATGAAAAGCTTTACGTTCCCGACGACGTTATCATATATATAGCCACGCAGATAAAATCTAACATAAGAGAGCTTGAAGGCTCGCTGCTTAGAATTACCGCTTTTAGCGCGTTTACGGGCACGCCGTTAACTGTGGATTCCGTACAGAAAATTTTAAAAGATATTATAAAACCGCAGTCCGACGCGGCAATAACCATAGACAACATTCAAAAAATTGTCGCCGAAGAATTTAACATAGAACTTCGCGACATGAAATCCAAACGCAGAACGGACGCCGTAGCGTTTCCCCGTCAAATAGCCATGTATCTTGCAAGAACTTTAAGCGATAAGTTTTCCACCACAGATATAGGCGACGCGTTCGGTGGCAGAGACCACACTACCGTTATGCACGCCTGCAACAAAATAAAAGAAAAAATGAATTCCGACCCGTATTTTAACGCAAAACTTAACCAAATAATCAAAAAAATCAGAGCCGCAGAGTAGCTTCAAAAGGCAGAGGGTGGGAAGATGAGAAGATAAGATGGTGAGTAAAGACTCAAAAAGACGTTGCTTATCCTCTTATCATCTATTTCTGCAAAAGGGGAATTGACAACACTTGCTCCTTACTCCTTCCTACTTTAACAACTTGCCGTTACTCACCTTCCCACCCTCCCATCTTCTTTCTTCCACGTGCATAATTTGTATAAAATTTGTATAATATTTATGTTCCTTAATACTCTTAATAACTTCGTAGTTTTACTAACATAATTATTAACTTTAACGCTTTAAAAATTTATCTTCATAAACAAGCGTTTTTTCTTAAATAAAAGCCTTATTAACAATATACATACGCCTACAACAACAATAGTCTTTTTATAAATTCAGGGAGGAATTAGATGAAAGTAATCTGTGGAAAAGAAGAACTTATTAAAGGTATTCAAACAGTCTCTCCGGTAGCGTCTTCAAAAAGCACGTTGCCTGTTCTGTCAAACTTTTTATTTGAAACCGAGGGAGATAGAATAAAGCTTTCATCTACAGACCTTGAAATTGCGGTTCAGTGCCACATTAAAGGCGAAATTGTTGAAGAAGGCGGCATAACCATTCCCGCTAAAAGATTTGCCGATATTATCAAAGAACTTTCCTCCGAAGCGGATATAGAAATTAAAGCCGACGACACAAATCAAATAAATATAAAATCGCAAAAATCAAAATTTACCCTTATGGGAATTTCTAAAACGGAATATCCCGTAATTCCGGAATTTCCAAAAGAAAATAATTTTACGGTAGATAAAAATGAATTTGCCGCAATGCTTAGAAAAACGGCGTTTGCGGTTTCTAAAGATTCTCAAAGATACGTTTTAAACGGCGTATATTTTATTGCCGACGGCGAAAGTTTAAAAATGGTAGCTACCGACGGCAGAAGGCTTGCTTATGTTACTACAAATAATTTAGATAAAAAAATTAAAGGCAAAGCCATAGTGCCCACAAAAGCCGTGTCGGACATTTTAAGACTTATAAGCGCTGCAGAAAAAGCGGAAAAAGTTAAAGTAGGCTTAACCGACAGCCAGTGCGCCGTAGAAATTGACGATATAACTTTTGTTTCCACATTAATAGAAGGCGTTTTCCCAAATTACGAGCAGGTTATTCCTAAAAAATCCAATTCGCAGGTAAAACTTAACGTTAAAGAAACGCTTGCCGCGGTAAAACAAATGGCGCTTCTTACCGGCGACAGACTTTCTTCAGACAGATCTTCAGCCGTAAAATTTTATTTCGGTTCCGAAGTATTAAGAATTTCAGCGTCCACCGCAGGGCTTGGTTCCGGCGAAGCGGAAGTTGTTACGCAGTACAAAGGCGACCCCGTAGAAATTAATTTTAATCCTAATTTCATAAAAGAAGTTCTTCAAAACATAGACGAAGATTTCACAATTTTTGAATTTACAAACGCCCTAAACCCGGCAACCCTTGCCCCCGAAAACGACAAAAATTATTTGTGCGTAGTAATGCCAATGCGCGTGTAATAACGGCAGAGGGTGGGAAGGTGAGAAGATGGGAAACGGCAAGTTGTTAAAGTAGAAAGTAGGAAGGAGTAAGGAGCAAGTGTTGTTAATTCCCCTTTTGAAAAAGGGGGTGAGTGTGCGACGAATAAGGAGCACGAGCCACGAACGGGCGCTTGTAAGTAAGATGTTAATCCAAAAACGAGCCTGCCCCGTAAGGTTGTAATACGGGGTGAGCGCACCGGAGCCCGATAGGGCGGGGTATTTGGGTATTTGTCTTTGCCGTTAATTCCTAACTCCTCATTTCTAATTACTAATTTAATTGCAGTATTCGTCACTGCGAGGAAAGGCAAAGCCTTAACGCGGCAATCCGGAGTTGTTGCCTGTAATTGTGCAGGAACAAAGCCCCTTGCATAGTTTATAAATATAATTCCCGTCGCTTTTTTGGAATAATAAATGACCTTTTCATTTTTTGAAGAAAAAAAACAAAAATATAAAGCGGAGCGCAAATCCAACCTTACGGAAGTTTCCGGGGTTATGGAAGCGCTTAAAAAAATGCTCGGATTAGATTCCGACTTTTTCACAATCGCAAAAGTGTGGGATAAAGAAGTAAACGTTGACAGCGCGGAAATTTCAGGCTTTAAAGACGGAGTTATCTACGCCCAAACCCCATACAGCGCCGCCGTCCACGAAATAAATTTACGCAAAAAAGAAATAATCCGCCGCCTAAACCAATACATAGGCACCAACAAAATAAAAAACATAAAAGTAACGATAAAGTAAGCGAGACACAACATTCAAACATAAAAGAAGCAATATTATGAATTTATATTTCCCAAAACTTGATATCAGCGGATATAAGAATAATTCGCAAAAAATTCGTATTTTATCTGAAGCATGGTTTTTTATAAATGGATTTTGCCCCTACTGTAAAAATAAATTAGCCAAATTTGAAAATAATAAAAAGTTAGCGGATTTTTATTGTGTAAAGTGTAAAGAAGAATTTGAATTAAAAAGTAAAAATACAAAAAATCTTAACCACAATAAAATTGCTGATGGCGAATACTTTACAAAGATTCGGCGATTGCGGGCTGATAATAATCCTAGTTTGTTTTTTCTTACTTATAATAATAACCATGTTGGCAATTTAATGTTTGTTCCCAGATATTATTTTACTGAAAATATTATTGAAAAACGAAATCCATTAAAATCTACGGCAAGGCGGGCTGGTTGGACAGGAAGTAATATTTTATTATCACTTATTCCTAATGAAGGTAAAATTGTTTTAGTTGAAGGTTCTAAAGTTCTTTCTGAAATAGGTGTTAAAAGTAAAATTTTAGCAACTTCATTTTTAAAAAAAGAAAAGATAGCAAAACGCAGTTGGATTATAGATGTAATGAATTGTGTTAATAAAATTAAAAAAGAGACATTTGTTTTAGAAGATATTTATAAATTTGAAAAAAATTTGCAACAGCTTCACTCTGCAAATAAGAATATTAAGCCAAAAATTCGTCAACAATTACAAATTTTACGAAACAAGAAAATAATAGAGTTTGTTGATAATAAAGGGAAGTATAAAAAAAGAAGCATATGAAAAAAGAAATAACAGAAAAAGATTTTGTAAAAATTATTCGGAATTGGGTCACAAAATCATATGGCAAAACAGAAGCTATAAACCCAAGTTGGAATATAAAAGCGCTATCTAAAGAAATTATAACAATATTAAAAAGACATGAATTTTAAAAATCAAATAAATACAGGAGCGCTAAATGGCGGAAGAAATTAAGAAATCCGAGGAGTATGGTGCGGGTAATATTCAAATTTTGGAAGGGCTTGAGGCCGTTCGTATGCGTCCGGCTATGTATATTGGGTCCACCGGCGGGCAGGGGCTGCATCATTTGGTTTACGAAGTTGTTGACAACTCCATAGACGAAGTGTTGGCTGGATACTGTAAAAATATAGACGTTGTAATTCATTCGGACAATTCCGTAACCGTGCAGGACGACGGGCGAGGAATTCCTGTCGGGCCGCATCCGGACCCTAAATATAAAGGCGTGGACGCGCTGGAAATTGTTTTAACAAAACTTCACGCGGGCGGAAAGTTTGACAAAAATTCTTACAAAGTTTCCGGCGGACTTCACGGCGTGGGCGTGTCTTGCGTTAACGCGTTAAGCGATTTGCTTATAGTGGAAGTTTTCCGCGACGGCAAAATTTACAAACAAACTTATTCTCAAGGCAAACCCACAAGCAAAGTTACCGTTGCCGGTAAAACCGACGAGGGCGGCACAAAAATTACCTTTCATCCGGATCCGGAAATTTTTACCGAAACAGTTTACTCTTTTGATATTCTTACAAAACGCTTAAGAGAGCTTGCGTTTTTAAACGCCGGCACGCACATTCGCATTGCCGACGAGAGAGAAGATAAAGAACACATTTTTGATTACGACGGCGGAATAAAAACTTTCGTGCAGTATTTAAACACAAACAAAAACGTTATCAATAAAGACCCGATATATTTCATGAAAGAAAAAGATAACGTAAACGTAGAAATTGCAATGCAGTATAACGATTCTTACAACGAGCAAATTTTCAGCTTCGTAAACAACATCAACACCATAGAAGGCGGAACGCATCTTTCGGGTTTTCGCAGCGCGCTTACAAGAGTAGTTAACGAATACATTAAGAAAAACGATATTTCAAAAACTAAAGATTTAAAACTTTCCGGCGAAGATATCCGCGAAGGTTTAACCGCGGTAATTTCCACAAAAGTTCCTAATCCGCAGTTTGAAGGGCAAACAAAAACAAAGTTAGGCAACGGCGAAGTTGAAGGCATAACGCAGTCTATTGTGGGCGAGGCGCTTACAATATTTTTAGAAGAAAATCCCGGCATAGCAAAACAAATTTTGGAAAAAGCCATTAACGCGGCGGAGGCCAGAGAAGCCGCGCGCAAAGCCAGAGAAATGACGCGACGCAAAGGCGCGTTAGATTCCGCGGCGCTTCCCGGAAAACTTGCGGACTGTTCGGAAAAAGATCCGGCAAAAACGGAATTGTTTATAGTTGAGGGAGATTCCGCCGGCGGTTCCGCAAAGCAGGGCAGGGACAGAACTTTTCAGGCAATACTTCCGCTTAGAGGAAAAATTTTAAACGTAGAAAGAGTGCGCCTTGCAAAAATGCTTGCCTCTGACACAATTAAAATGCTTATTACCGCAATCGGCGCGGGCATTGGCAAAGACGATCAAGATTTTAATATAGACAAAGCGCGTTACCACAAAATAATAATTATGACCGACGCCGACGTTGACGGCGCGCACATACGCACGCTGCTGCTTACTTTTTTCTATCGCCACATGCCGCAGCTTATAGAAAAAGGTTTCGTTTACATTGCGCAGCCACCGCTGTATAAAGTTAAAAGAAATAAAAAAGAGTTATATTTAGACAGCGAAGAAGCGCTTGATAAATTTTTATTTGCGCAGGCGTTAGACGGGGTGGAGCTTGCGCTGCTTAAAGACGGAAACACGCAAACGGAAATTGACGACGCAACTTTGCGCAAAATAGTTGCAAACATCAGCGAGCTTGACGGGCTTTTAAAGAAACTTTCCAAAAAAAGCGTAACGTGGAAAGATTACCTTAAATTTAAAGCCGACGGCGCGCTGCCTCTTTACAGAACGGTTTTAGACGGAAACGTAAAATATATATATTCGGATAAAGAGTGGAAAGAATTTAAAGATCAGCTTCTTGCAAAACGCAACGAGCTTGCCGCCTCGCGCGGAGAGCTTGCGGGAATTACCGAAACGGATCAAGCGGATCAAATTCTTCCGGAATACAAAGATTTGTGGGAACTTCCTCGCATAGACAAACTTGCAAAACAAATTGAAGACGCAGGTTTGCATTTAGAACATTACGGCGAAACGCACACAAAACCGGTTTACAGACTGCAAGACAGCGAGAAGAAAACCAAAGGCGACATTTACGAGCTTCACTCAACTATGGAACTTTTAGACACAATAAGAGAGCTTGGCAATAAAGGCGCCACAATTCAAAGATATAAAGGTTTGGGAGAAATGAATCCCGAACAGCTTTGGGAAACAACTATGGACAAAGCAAACCGCAAACTGCTTCAGGTAAAAGTTGAAGACGCGGTAGAAAGCGACAGAATTTTTACAACCCTAATGGGCGACCAAGTAGAACCGCGCAGAGCATTTATACAATTGAACGCGTTGGACGTAAGAAATTTAGACATCTAAAAAGACAAGTAGAAAGTAGCAAGTAGTAGGGAGCAAGTAATGCCGTTAAAATTAAAGCCGGATATTTTAACCTTATGCCAACAGATAAAATTTTTGAAGTTATGCGGACTGCGGCTCTTTCTACAAATCCGAAAGATATCGGCATAAAAAATCTTCCTCAAAACAAGATTGCCGTTTTCGGCGTTGTTATGGACATTGGTTACCAAGAGGGCGCCGCAACCCTAATAACTTATAACACCGGCGACGCAAGTTTATATTACAGTTTCGGCGGCGGTTTTACAAACGGGGCAAGTCGTCCTGAAATAAAAGACGCAACCATAAAATTTGTAGCTTTCGCGCAAACGCTTGTAAGCCGCGCGCAGCCGGTAATGTTGCAGCAAACGCCGCTTGCGAATATCAACGAAATAAATTTTTATTTGCTTTTAAACAAAGGCGCGTTTTTGCTGAAAACAAACATTAATAATATAGGCAGTTTGTCGGAATTTTTCCAAAAAGCAAACGCAGTAATTACAAAAATAAACGTCCACAGCGAAGTAAAACTAAAACACAAATACTTCGGCGGACAACAAACGGCAAGAAATAAGTAGGAAGGAGTAAGGAACAAGCCCCGGCGCAATTATAAATTACGGAAAAACATTAATTCCTTCTTTTATAAAAAGGTTAGCCAAAGAATTATGAATAAAGAACTTCAATTTTTAATATACAATACGCCGCAAGAGAATATTAAAATAAATGTTGTAATAAAAGATGAAACGATTTGGCTCACACAAACAGCTATAGCAGAGCTTTTTGGTGTGCAAAAACCTGCTATAAGTAAGCATATAAATAATATTTATAATGAAAAGGAACTGACAAAATCAGCGACTGTTTCCAAAATGGAAATGGTCGTAAATCGTGGTTTCCGCGGCAAGATAGATGATTCTATTGATTTTTACAACCTTGATATGATAATTGCTGTAGGGTATCGTGTAAATTCATCAAAAGCAACACAATTTAGAATTTGGGCAACAAAAACGCTCAAAGAATTTATACAAAAAGGCTTTGTGCTTGATGATGAACGCTTAAAACAGGGGCAAGCGGTTTTCGGCAAAGATTATTTTCGTGAACTTTTAGAGCGTGTCCGTTCTATCCGTGCAAGCGAGCGGCGCATTTGGCAGCAAATCACAGATATTTTTGCCGAATGCAGTATTGATTATGATAGAAATTCATCTACTACGCAGGATTTCTACGCAATGGTGCAAAACAAATTTCATTTTGCCATAGCAGGGCAAACAGCCGCTGAAATTATTTATTCCAAAGCTGATAGAAACAAAGAAAATATGGGACTTACTGCTTGGAAAAATTCTCCTGGCGGGCGTATTCTTAAATCGGATGTTGCAATAGCAAAAAACTATTTGCCTGAAAAAGAAATAAAACGTTTAGAAAGAGCAGTTGCCGGTTATTTTGATTATATTGAAGATTTAATTGAGCGTGAAAACACATTTAATATGCAAGAGTTTGCCGCAAGCGTAAACGAATTTCTCTCATTTAGAAAATATCAAATTCTGTCAGACAAAGGCAAAATCTCAAAACAACAAGCCATTACCAAAGCAGAAGCAGAATACAATGAATTTAACAAAACGCAAAAAATAATTTCCGATTTTGATAAAACAGTTAAAAAATTGGAACAGAAAGCAAAAGAGTAAAGAGAAGATTTAAATATACAATATAATATTGGCGAGATTTTTGCGGCGGTTTTACAAACGGCGCAAGCCACGTGGAAATAAAAGACGTAACTGTAAATTTTGTCGTATTCGCACAAACGCTTGCTAACTGTGCAGAGCCCATAACGCTGTCGCAAACGCCGCTTGCAAATATTAACAAAATAAAAAATAAGCACAAGCAGAGTTGAGGAGCTTTTAGATGGATAAGAAGCCTGTGAAGAGACAAAAATCAAGAAAGAGTACTCATAGGACAAAAAAGAGTAAAAGCAAAGTACTTGAAATAATAGTAATCATTGCCATAGTAATTGTCGGAATAAAAATTATTAGCTTTCCGGTAGGATGTATTAATGCCATGTTTGAGCATAAATTGAAAATAGAACGCAAAGCTAATTCTGCAGATTTATCAGCAATGGTAAAAGAAATAAATCTTGGATTGCCCGTAATGGTAGATGATTTAACAAGAATAGATTCAGTATCTTTATTGCCAAGCAATACGCTAAAATATTCAGTTACTATTATAGATTATGCAAAAGATGAATTAAACATAAAAACTTTCAAAGAGCTTAAGACTAAAAGCTTAACCGCACATTTTAAAGAAGAACCTGCAAAGGGATATGTTAAATTTATAAAAAATAATAATATCTCACTTGTATATCAATATAATGATAAAAATGGAGAGGAGCTGTTTACGGTTGATATTCCGGCAGCACAAACAGGTAAGTAGTATATAAATGTGTCGTTAAATTCCCTTTTTACAAAAGGGGTGGCAAGGTCAATGACCTTGACGGGGTATTTTGTAGTTCAACCAAGCATTGTAAGTTAAAAATAGTAAGCAGACAAATAAATTTTAAATAAAGGAAAGGCAAATGGCTAAAGAGAAAGACATTAAGAACACGGCGGTAGCGCCTGAAGTTATTGCGGCTAGTATCACTTCGCGCAATATTGAAGACGAAATGAAGACCTCTTACATTGACTACGCCATGAGCGTTATCGTCGGCAGAGCTTTGCCGGACGTGCGCGACGGGCTTAAGCCTATTCACAGACGTATTCTTTACGTAATGAAAGATATGGGTTTAAAGCACAACACCGCATATAAAAAATCCGCAAGAGTCGTCGGAAACGTTATGGGTCAGTATCATCCGCACGGCGACAGCGCAATTTACGAATCTATGGTTCGTATGGCGCAGGAATGGTCTTTGCGTTATCCTCTTGTTGACGGTCAGGGAAACTTCGGCTCTATAGACGGAGACTCCGCGGCGGCAATGCGTTACACCGAAGCTCGCATGGATTCAATTGCCGACGAAATGCTTGCGGATTTAGATAAAAACACCGTTGACTGGATGCCAAACTACGACGGTTCTTTAAAAGAGCCGGTAGTTCTGCCTACAAAACTGCCGAGTCTTTTAATAAACGGTTCGCAGGGTATAGCGGTTGGTATGGCAACAAACGTGCCCACGCATAATTTAGGCGAAGTTTGCGACGCGCTTATAGCTTTAATTGACGACCCCGAGCTTCCTATTTCCGAAATTGCAAAATATATAAAAGGTCCGGATTTTCCGACGGGCGCAACAATTTTGGGCAAGGGCGGAATTAAGTCTTACATGGAAACCGGCAGAGGCTCAATAAAAATGAGAGCCGTCGCCGAAATTGAAGAGTTTAAAAACGGCAGGGAAGCCATTATAGTAAACGAAATTCCTTATCAGGTAAACAAAGCGGCGCTTATAACCAACATTGCCGAACTTGTTAAAGATAAAAAAATAGACGGTATTTCAGACCTTCGCGACGAGTCAGACCGCGACGGCATAAGAATTGTTATAGAAATTAAGCGCGACGGCAACGCGCAGGTTGTTTTAAATCAGCTTTACAAACATACGCAGCTGCAGTCTTCTTTCGGCGTAATAATGTTGGCGCTTGTTAATAACCGTCCGAAAGTAATGAGCATAAAAGAAGTTCTTTATCACCACGTAGAGCACAGAAAAGACGTTGTTGTGCGCCGCACAAAATTTGAACTTCAAAAAGCGGAAAACCGCGCGCATATTTTGGAAGGCTTAAAAATAGCGGTAGAAAATATTGACGCGGTTGTAAAAATTATCCGCGGCGCAAAAGATAAAGAAGACGCCCGCGACCAGTTAATGACAAAGTTCAAACTTTCCAAACTTCAGTCCGAAGCTATTTTGGAAATGAAACTTCACCAGCTTACCGGCCTTGAAAGACAGGAAATTGAAGACGAATATCTTGAATTAATTAAACTTATTGAAAAACTTCGTTCAATTTTGGCAGATCCTAAAAAAGTTTTGGCTGTAATTAAAGACGAAATTGTAGAAATAAAGAGAAAATACGGCGACAAGAGAAGAACGCAAATTCAAGCCGCCGAAGCGGATTTCAACATTGAAGATTTAATTAAAGAAGAAGAAGTTGCGGTAACAATGTCGCATGCGGGCTACATCAAACGCATTCCGCTGGACACTTACAGAGCGCAGGGGCGCGGCGGCCGCGGCATAACCGCCATGGGCACAAAAGATGAAGATTTTGTTGAGAGCTTGTTTATAACAAGTTCGCACGCATACATGTTGTTTTTCACAAGCCGCGGAAGATTGTATTGGATGAGAGCTTACGAAATTCCCGAAGGCGTGCGCACTTCAAAAGGCAAAGCAATTGTAAACTTACTGCAGTTATCTGCGGAAGAAAAAATTACGGCTGCCATAGCTTTCAGATCTATAGAAGAAAAAGAAGTTAAAGGCGAATACTTATTAATGTGCACAAGAAACGGCACAATTAAAAAAATAGCGTTAACGGAATTTTCAAACCCAAGAAAGGGCGGCATAATAGCAATTAAACTTGAAGACGGCGATATTTTAACCGAAGTAAAAGCCATAGCAAAAAATCCGGAAGTGTTAATTGCCACCAAAAAAGGGCAGGCTGTTCATTTCAAAGAAAGCGAAGTGCGCGCCATAGGCAGAGCCGGCATGGGCGTTAAAGGCGTAGAGCTTGAAAAAGACGATGAAGTTATAGGCATGGAAGTGTTATCGGAAAAAGATGTAATACTAACGGTATCGGAAAAAGGTTACGGCAAACGCACCGAAGTAGGCAAATACCGCCTAACCCACCGCGGCGGCAAAGGCGTAATAAATATGGACACAACCGATAAAGTAGGCGTTGTTATAGGAATAAAAAAAGCCAACGACGGCGAACTGATGATAATGACCCAAAACGGAATAACAATAAGACTAAAAGTAAACAGCATAAGCGTAATAGGACGAAACACCCAAGGGGTAAGGCTGGTAAGGCTGGACGAAGGCGACAAAGTAGCCGCCATCGCCAGCGTAGTAAAAGAAGAAACCGAAGGCGAAGCACAAGAAGCAGTGGAGAAAGAATAAATAAAATTAAAAGCCCCTGAAAAAAATTATTTCTTCAGGGGTTTTCAAAAGTAGTCAAAGGAACGGTATTATGAAATAGAAACTTTAGTAATTCTACTAAAGTTTTTAACAGAGAATTATAATATGAAAAAAATTAAGAAAAACAATAATATTTTGCAAACAATTGATTTATTTTCAGGATGCGGTGGGATGACATTAGGTTTTCAGTGGGCTGGATATAAATCTTTGTTTGCAACAGACATAGATGAAAACTGTAAAAGAACATTTAATAGAAATTTTCCACAAGTGCCATTTTTATGCAAAGATATTCTTGATATTAAAAAACATGAAATTGATAGTATATTAAAAAATAAAGCAGTAGATGTTATTGTTGGGGGACCCCCATGTCAAGGATTCAGTTTAGCTAATAAAAAAAGAAATAAAGTAATAGATGATCCGCGAAATAAACTTTTTTATGAATTTATAAAGTTAATAAATTGGTATAATCCAAAAGCGTTTGTCATGGAAAATGTAAAGGGTATTCTTTCAATGCACAATGGGAATGTTATAAAACAAATATTGCAAGAGTACGAACAAGCAGGAGAAGGCTATGCGGTTAAGTATCAAATTTTGAAAGCTTCTGATTTTGGAGTTCCGCAAAATAGAGAAAGGGTGGTAATTATAGGGATAAGAAAAGATTTGAATATTTATCCTGAATTCCCATCAAGAAAATATATACAAGCAGTTACAGTTAATGATGCCATTTCAGATCTTCCTGCTATTAATGCCGGTGAAGGTATTGAAAAGATGGAATACTCTCTTAAGTCACAAAACAGCTATCAAAGATTTTTACGTAAAAACTCTAAAACACTATTTAATCATGTAGCAATGAGGCACACTCAACGTCTTGTTGAAAGATTCCAAGCTATTCAAAGTGGGAAATCTCTTGTTGACGTGTGGGATTTACATGGTGCAGTAAAAAGAGGGAGCCCCAGTGAAAAATCGCAAATTAAATTTTCTCAAAATAATTATAGAGTTTTTGGAAATAAAGCATCCCCTACTATTGCAGCTTCATTTCAAAGTAATTTTATTCATCCTCACTTAAATAGAAATTTCACTGCTAGAGAAGGTGCAAGATTACAGTCTTTCCCAGATACATTTATTTTTGAAGGGATGAGGACAAAAATGAGTTGGGAGCATGGGTTAAGTCAATACCAGCAAATAGGTAATGCAGTTCCACCATTATTAGCATATGAAATTGGAGTGAAATTAAAAGAAATATTGTTAAACGGTAATACAAATATGTATTCTATGGAAAGTAATGGACAGTATAGATTATTTAATGAACCCAAAGGAGTTTATAATGCAAATACAAGAAGAATTAAAAAAAATAATAGAAAAAGAAAAAATTAATCTTTCAGAGTATAGACATGCCTCAAACTTTATAGCTAAATATAGGCAATATGCAAAATTAAACCCTGTACAGAAAAAAGCATTAGATAATTTACTGCCGCAATATCTGAATTTTTTATTAAAAAATTTAGAATTAAAAGGCTACAGTAAAAAAATAATTGAAGAAAGAACACAATTGTTAAATCAATATTTTGATTTTATGACGGAAAACGGATATGACAATACATTTACATCGCAAGGTAAGTTTAGACCAACAATAATGGAAGAATTTATGTATTTGCTTTTTAAAGATTTGTTTCTTGATATAAAAAAAGATTTAAAAGACCAACACAACCTAATAAATTTAGGTGGAGTTAAAGCGTATACCAATCTATATTTTTCTGCTAAAAATTTAAAACAATTTGTAGAGAATCCTATAATAGGAATAAACAATAAAAATCAAGATTTTGCTATTTATAGGCCCATAGATCTTAAAATTAATAACGAAAGTGTACAGAAAATTAATTTACCAATTATAGCAATAGAAAATAAAACATACATTGATAAGACGATGCTTGAAGGGTCTATAGCAACTGCAGAAAAAATAAAATCAGGTAATCCTTATTCACTATTTTTCATTGTTACAGAAACATATGAAGTTGATAGTTCTGTTGATCCTGCATATTCTAGAATTGACCAAATTTTTGTTTTACGCAAATCTAAAAATAAAGATGATGGGAATAAGATTTTTCCTGAAGTTGTATTTAGTATTGTTAAGGAAGTCAAAGAGCATTTGGATAGAAATTGGAGCAATATCGAAGAAAAACTCAAAATGAATGGTAAAATAATATAACATGTAACAGTATCATACTGACTATTTTGCAATTGTAAAGATGGGCACACGGTATAAAGGCAATAAAAATGAAAAAGATCTCAAAATTAAAAAATTGTAAATGTTTGTCGAAGTAAAAAATGAGAATTTTAATAGATACAAATATATTAATCAATTTAGAAGATGATAAGATAATAGGACATTCTTTCTCTAATTTTTACAAATTAGCCCAAGAAAATAAATGTGATGTTATATATAACCAAGCAGCAGTTTCAAGAGATATTGAAAACGATAAAGATGAAATTCGCAAAGAAAAAATACTATCAAAGATAAAAAAATATCCCACTCAACAAAATCCTGCAATTCCACCTGAAACGTTTATTACGGTAATAGGGCAAAACAATCCACATGACGAGATTGACAATATTCAAATATATCAAGTTTATTGTAAATATGTGGACATCTTTGTTACTGAAGATAGGGGAATTCACAAGAAAGCGAAAAAACTTAATATTTCTGCCAAGGTATTGAATATAGAAGAAGCAACTGCGTACATAAAACAATTATTTATTCAAATTGTACCTGCACATCCAGTGATAAATTCTGGAAGCGTAAGAGAATTAACGAGTTACTTACAATTCGATTTTTTTAATAAATTACGAGAAGATTATAACAATTTTAATCAATGGTTTAATAAATGCTGTGAAGAAGATAGGCATTGTTATTATTATGTAAGTGGGCAACGCTTGGGAGCTTTGTTGATTTATAACATTGAGAATACAGATCAACATCAAATTCCAAATATATATTCAAATGTTTTAAAAATATGCACACTCAAGGTCGGCGATAATGTTTTGGGTTTTAAATTTGGAGAATTGTTTTTAAATAAGATATTTGAATATTGTATTTATAATAAAATTAAGTATGTGTATGTAACGGTTTACAAAAAACATACAAAACTTATAGAGTTATTGGAAGCTTTTGGCTTTAATAAAAATAAGTTTATCAATAATCAAAATGTTGAAGAATTAAGAATGATAAAAATAATGGATAAATTAAAGATTACAGAGCGCTGTAATCTTGCTACGGCACATCCCTTTTACCTTGATAAAAAAGAAATTCCTAAATATGTTATTCCAATTCAAAAAAATTTTTATAATAGATTGTTTAAGGATGGTAAATTAAGGCAAAATGAGCTTTTTGATAGAGATGTAAAAAATATAATAAATGAAGTGTCCGGCAATGGAATAAAAAAAGTATATGTATCGAACCAAAAAAGAACTAATATAGAAAAAGGCGCATTATTGTTATTTTATGTTTCTCAATATGATATGTTAATAGAGCCATTAGGTATTCTAGATAATTATTTTATTAGTAATGATATCAAAGAAATAAAACAAGTTGTAAGAAAAAAATCGGTATATAGTGATTATGAAATTGAGAAATGGTTGTCAGAACGTGAGAAGGTATCAATTATAGAATTTAGATTGGTATATTACTTGGAGCGAGGAATTCCATATAGAGAATTATTTAAGCTTGAAAGTTTTAAAAATAAAATTCAAACCATTACAAAAATTCAAGAGGATGATTACAATAAATTAAAACAAAAAGGATATTTTAATGGGAATTATATTATCGATTAAACCTCAATATGCATATGCTATTTTAAATGGAACAAAGAAAGTAGAATTTAGAAAAAAAATCTTTAAAAACGATGTTAAAGATGTTTTTATCTATGTCACCGCTCCAGAAAAAAGAATAGTAGGGTATTTTACAATTAGTAATATAGTAGAGAATACCCCAGGGCAGCTTTGGAGAAAGTTTGGTAAAGTAGGTGGCATAAATAGAAAAGACTTCTTTAATTATTATACTGGATTATCACATGGATATTCTATTTGCATTAATAATGTTGAAATTTTCAATAATAAAGTAAATCCAGACGAAGTGTTCAGGAAATTTTTTCCTCCACAATCTTTTGTATATCTTAATCGCAATAGAAAAAATGAGATATTAAGGAGGGCTTTTGGATAACATAAATATGTGATCATGGAGACGTTGTTTTTGACAGCAGTTATTTAACCAAACATGCAAACAATAAAAGTCTCAATAATCACGTAAAATATGTAAACCGTAAAAAATAATTTTTAATTAATAAACAGAGGAACAGCACATGAGAAATTTAAAATTTGCCGGTATGTTGTGTTGCGTAAGTTTGGCTGTTGTATTTTTAGCATCTTGCACCAAAATTCCGGTGAAGCATAACTATGTGTATAATAACGTCGGAGTAATTACAAAAGATTTTAATATTGTGGCTCACATAAGAGAAACATTAGATTTAAAAGGTAAAAGAGCAAACCAAGAATATTATATAAATACTTTTGTTCTTGGAGCTGTTGCGAAATATGAAGGGGATGATTTTGTTAATTTGCGAGTATTATCTAAAGTGAAAGGCGATGACTTTTTGCCATATGCGGATAAAGTATATTACGACACAGTCTTCCTTGATTTTTTAATTATCAAATATAAATAATACAGATATATAAGTTAAGATTAATACAAAATACTCAAGCGGCAATTTTCAGCTTAATTTCATTGGGCAAAAAAAACAGCGCATAGTTTAAATACCTCAAACTATGCGCTGTTTTTTATTTTACGCCGAAAAAATTAGTTTTTAAATTCTTCGTCTTTTATTTTTTTCAGAATGTAGTTGTTGGCAAGGTTGCCTGTAATCATATTTCCTTGCATGTCTAATTGGAACAATCTGTTTTCGCCTACTTTGTAATAAGGCGGGAAATCTTTGGTGTCTAAAATAACGGAACTGCCGGCGTCATTCCATGTGAAAGCGCCTGTGGAGGTATAAGCGCTGCCTTTTTTGCCTATATATTTATAGCTTATTTCATACGTTCCGTTGTAATGCAACGTTAATTGCACTTTAATTCCGGAACCGGAAGCCGACGGTATTTCCCCTGCGTAAACCCCTCCCCAACTAAGACTGTTTTGCGAGTTATGAGCCTTGTCAATATCAGTGTGCTGATACTCCTGTTCTTGCTGATCTTTGTTAGCGCAAGCAATAAATGCCGACATTAACAAAACAATAACCAACGGTGATAGAATTTTTTTCATTTATACCCTCCAAAGAAAATTATTTTTGCCGCAACAATTAAGCCGCAACAAATACATTCTAATAAATTAAAAAATTTTAGGGAAGTAATGCACGTCAATTACATATTACAACACAGTTTTTCTTGATTTTTTATTATTAAATATAAGTAATAAAAATTATAACAAATCCGTTTTTTTTAGCCTCATCAAGACAAAAGCTGAAAAAGGTCGTTAGTTTTATCCATAAAATTCAAATTGTCGGGTTTTGGAGTAACAGAAAAATATCATTACGGCTTATTAATATATAAAAATCGCACATCATAATTGCCATCTACTGAAGAAAATTTCCAAGCTCTGCTGCCGGATTCTGCAGCATAAATAATCTCAATCTGATTTTCTACTTAAATATGCCGTAATGTTTTTAAGATTTTTGGGTTCATAAGCTCTTGTATTTAACGCTCTATTAAAAAATATGCTAATCTATTTCTTTGTTTAATAGCTCTATTTCATTTTTTAACGACCAATCGGGCGTTTTTCCTTCACAGAAATAATTTAACGGCATGTCATAAAATAAATAATATTTTAATTGCAAGAATTCGCTTATTGGAAAATTGCGCCCATCTTGCGCCCAATTTGCTTTAGCTGTTATAAATCCATAGTCTTTAATAATTTTGTCAAAAGCTTTTAAAACTGCTTTTAAAAATTCTTTAAAATTTACAACTTTCTCAAGCTCAATTTGTTTGTTTTCTTTATATAGACTTATTATTTTGATAATTATTCTGTTCTTATCAATAAAATCAAAGCCCCAAGCATATCCGCCGGGTTCATCTTCCCAATTACAACTTGAAACTCTGTTATAAATGGGGATATTTGATTCATATGCGTATATAACGCTTTGGGCGTACCCGGGCGTAATATGCAACAGCGCTTCTAAAATACCATAAATGGGATAACATAAATAACTTATGGCAGGAAAAGATATTTCTCTATTGCCTATTTTTAAATAAGCGTTTGCCCAACCTACTCCTTTAAGCGTATATTTAAATTCTATATTTGTTTCAGAGCTTTTGTTAAATGAGCTGTTTTTAAACAATGCATAAATTGCATAATCCAAAACAGAAATATTATACTTTTTGCAATCTCCGGAGTTGACTTCTAAAACAGCATAAACTGCATCGCAACAGGGGAAATTATTTCCCGACTGAACGCTATGGTCTATTTTAACTATCCGTCCATTTTTATCTATAAAAATAAAATCTAATGGAATTTTCATATTCTGCATAGTCATTACCGCGTGATTTTGTTTTGAAAAATCAAACAACATTCCTGTTTTGTTAGCTAATAACTCAAAATTAAGCAATCCGTTACAATATTCTTTGTCGTTTTCAGGAATATAAATATCATATTGAATCTCTTCTGTTTCTGTTTTAATAATAAGTTTCGAGTTTTTCATGTGATATTGCCTCTAAATTTTTCTTGCATTTTTCAAATAATCTAAACACACATCCAATGCAGATGATAAAACAAGAACTTCAAAATTATCTAATGAATGCGGATTCCTCAAGCCTTTTTTTAGTGTAAATAGCCACTTATCTTGTTCCATTCTTATGATTTTTAAATTGCTTTTTGCGCTTAGTTTTCTTTTGCTTGTTATAAGATATTTAAATTTTTTAAATATTTCCATTTTTACGCTCACATTTCTATTTTCTTTGTTTTTTCGGGGATATTCTTTTGTAAGATGCTATACAATGTTGATCCATCCTCGTCTCTTGCAATAATAAGATTATTATATACTGAAATACTTTTATATTGAGCAGGCAGTATGACAGCTCCTTTTTTATCCAGTAATCCTTCTTTTTCTTTTAGCGTTGCATAAAAGAAATAGTTATTTACTTTACGAAGTTCATCATATATTGGGTCTATAATAATTTTTTCGTCAAAAGTCATTACGCCGCATTTTCCATTTTGTTTAAAAATACACCAATGTTCTTTTACCATAGTATCATCTAACCAATTTATATTTTCATACTTGCAGGGTAAAATTTCATTACCTAAATTATCAATCAACCCATGTAAACGTTTACCTTTTTCCATTATCCATACTTGATATAAACCATCTTTCTCATTATATATTGAAGACCATTTTGATTTAAAGATTGGTTTACCTGCTTTATCTATAATTTGCGTTATATTACGGTTTAAATTTTTGTCATACATTTCAACTATAATTGTTCCGTTATCATTAAAATCAACATCAAAGAATTGAGGTTCAAATAATACTTTTTGTTCTTTAATGCTATATATGCCTATAGGAACATCCGCTAAACTGTCTTCGCTATAAAATTCAAAATAATCATCATTAAAAACTTCATAACCTAAAGCTTCAAATATAGGTTTAACAATCCATTGCCCGGATAAGTCAATAATCCCCCACTTTCCATTTTTCCAGCCGCCGTAGTGTGCTTTTAAATATTGTGTATTGCCGGTATCATACCATGAGTAGAAAAATTGTATTTCATCAAACTTACAAGGGACAATCTCTTTTCCGGTTTTATCAATAATTCCCCAAAACTCTTTGTCAGACACATACCCGCCTTTCATTTTTTTCTCCCATTTTTGTCCCGGAAAAAATGTAACTCCGCCTTCATCAGTCCACTCCCATTTTCCTTTACAAACTAAGGCTACTCCATTTTGAAAATCATAAGCATAAATATATTGCGGGGTAATAACTTCTTTCCCTTTGCCGTCAACATATCCCCAAAGTCCTGCGTTATCTTCATGGTCAGAATAATATGCAAGTTGTAATTTTTCTGTTGAAACTCTAAACATATCTTCGCAATTATTGCAAATTTCCACATAGTTGTTTTCAAAATAATATTCTTTGCCTTCTTTATCCACAAAAAGCCATTCGTCTTTTTTTGTTTGCTCATTCCAATTAGAAACGAGAGCAAAGCCATTGTGAAACGCCTTTGCGCAATTATATTTGGGCGGAATAACAAAATCAATATTTTTATTTATGAATCCGTATCCTTTACCGGACACACCGACAAGAGCAAGTTTTTCATGGAAATTATCTAAATAATTAAATTCAAGACTTGTTGCTCTTTTACCGTTTTCTAAAGCAAAGGTTGCATGGCAATTGACATTGAAGGCTTGACTATCAGGTAAATTTACTTTGAGTAATTTTGTTTCTTCATCCATATATAAAGAACTGCCCGCCCAAAAAGATTTTTTTTTAATTAGAGAATCTTTGTTTTCAAAAATAGTTTTATTATAAATAATAGGTGTAATAGTTTGTTTCATCATTAAAACCTCATTTAACCATAAGAAAGTTATAATTTGCTTTATTAAATATAAGTCTAACGTAATTACCAAGCAGCAAGGTCGTGTTAATATGTAATTTGTGTTGTTACAGTTATTTTCTCGCCTTCTTTGAGCGTATTTTCAATACTATCTATATACTCTAAAGCTTGTTGTGACAATTCATTAGTTTTCTTGTCAATATCTTTTTTAGTGCCTAATGCGGATACGGCAGATTTTGTCCATACAATTTTACATTTCTTTTTGACGAACGCTTTAATAGCGCAAGATTTCATTTTGTCTCTCCAATAATTTTTATCCCTTTACCACTGCCAAGGGGGATAACTCAATTTTAATTTCAACTAAATCTTTTTGCGAATTCATTACATCTTCAATATTTTTGTATGCGCTTGGGGCTTCTTCTAAATCTTCTTGCGCTCTTATTGAATGTAGAATTCCTTTTGAATTAAGTTGATTTATTTCTTCTTGTAAATTTAATGTTCTTATAGCTTGTTTTCTGCCCATTTTTCTTCCGGCGCCGTGTGAGCAAGACATAAAGCTGTCTTTGTTTCCTAACCCTTGAACTATGTAAGATTTTGTCCCTTGCGAACCGGGTATTATTCCTAATTGTCCTGCAAAAGCGGCAGTTGCGCCTTTTCTGTGCACCCAAACTTTTTCATTAAAATGTTCTTCGTTTTTACAGTAGTTGTGAGCAATGTCTAAACTATCATAAAATTCACAATTTGGAATTTTGCTTACAAAAATATTTTTAATAAAATTTGCCATAGTTTGTCTGTTTAATAAAGCAAAGTTTAAACAAAATCTCATTTCAGCAAGATATTCTTTAAATAAATTATGGTGAAGCGGAATAAATGCCAAATCTGCTTCTTTGGGAACGCTGGAATAAAAGGATTTATTTAATTCTTTTGCATATTCGTTATAATACTCTGCAACTTTGAACCCAATATTTCTGCTGCCGCTGTGTATCATAAACCAAATATAACCGTCCGAACCTTTTTGAATTTCTATAAAATGATTGCCGCCGCCTAATGTTCCAACTTGAAAAGTTGCCGAATAGTATTGTTGCTTAACAACCGTCATAGGCGTTTTGGTTTTTTCTTTCCATTCATCAAGAGGCGGTATTTCTAAAGGCGTATCGCGATGCTCAAAGCCTACGGGAATAGCATTTCTAATTTGCTCAAGTATTTGTTTTAATGTTTCAGCGGTTATTTCAGTTTGATTTGTTCTTACCGCATGCATACCGCAGCCAATATCAACGCCGACAGCATTGGGGACAATTACATCTTTGCAAGCCAAAACTCCGCCGATAGGCATTCCGTAGCCGCTGTGACAATCCGGCATTAAAGCAATATGATGAAATGCAAAAGGCAGCTTAGCTAAATTTTGTGTTTGAGCTGCAGAATATTCATCCATATTTTCACACCAAGATTTAATAGCTAATCCTTCAGTTTCAATAAATTTCATTTTACCGTGTCCTTTTGTTTTATTATATAAGTCGCCTATTGGATTTGAACCAATGACAGACGGTTTTGCAGACCATCCCCTTAGACCGCTCGGGCAAGGCGACATAAATATAGAATTATTATAACAAATCATAACGACAGCGTGTTGTCGGTTTATTTTTGAATTTTATCATTTTTATGCGACCATATGTTGTCGCTTAAAAATGATATACTTTAAACACTCCCAAAATACCATCTGTAAAAGGAAACATAATGGCGAATGAAATTTTAACAAAGATAAAACGTTTAATGTATTTGATTAACGCATTAGATAAAGGCAGCATAAAACTTTCCAAATTAGCTTTAGAACTTTCTATTTCACCGCGAACTCTTCAACGAGATATAAAAATCTTAGAACTTGCAAACTTTGTTATTTACTCTCCGGAAAAAGGCGTTTACGCTTTTATGGAAGGACATTCTTTACAGAGAATGCAGCTTGATAAAAAAGAAGCGGCAATGCTTGCATTGTTTTCGGATATATCCGGTTCTCTCGGAGCAACGTTTTCTAAAACTTATGAGACCTTATCTAAAAAACTAATTCAGCAAAAAACGGAAAATCCATTCTACATTAAATTAAGCAAAGGACATGCATATACCGCAAACGAAGTAACCAAAATAATAGAAAAAGCCGTTAATGATTGTGAGAAAATACACATATCTTATGAAGACTCTCCGGATAACCCTCGTCCGATAGAACCTTTAAAAATAGTTTTATTCGATGGTTTTTGGTATTTACTTGCTTTTGGCGATAAAAGAGCATTGCTAAAATTGAGACTTGAAAAAATCATATCGGCAAGACCTTCCGGAAAATATTTTAAGAAGTCAAAAAATATAGCTAAAATACTTGATGAAAGCGTTTCTATGTGGATTGAAAATAAAAGAAATATTAAAGCCCAACTGTTAATATCAGATTACGCCGCTAAATATTTCAAATCAAAAAACTTTTTTCCTCGTCAAAAAGTAATCAAAACATATAAAAACGGCTCAATGCTAATACAATGCACCGCAAGCACACACACTGAAATTATCCATATAATTTTAAGCTGGATACCGCATATAATAGTTAAATCCCCTAAAGAACTTGTGGGGCTTGTGGAAGAAAAAGTGAAAACATATCTCAAAAATATAAAAGCATAGGAGCGAAAAAATGAATAAGAAAACAAGCATCGTTATTTATAAGGGTAGAATTGAAGTAAAGCTTGAAGAAAATACTTTGTGGTTGACACAGCATCAAATTGCAGAGTTATTTGAGACTACAAAACAAAATATAAGTTTACATGCGATAAACATATTTAAAGATGGGGAGTTAGCGAAGATTTCAGTTGTCAAGGATTTCTTGACAACTGCTACAGATGGTAAATCGTATAATACAAAATTCTATAATCTCGATATGATAATTTCTGTTGGGTATAGAGTAAAATCCGTAAAAGCCACTCAATTTCGTATTTGGGCAACCAATGTTTTGAAAAAACATTTAATTGACGGATATACTATAAATGGAAAACGCCTTCAAGAAGCGCAAAACAAATATGCCGAGCTGCAAAAAACGCTTTCTTTGTTATCTGTAAATATTTCCAAAGCGGAAGATGTGTCGGCACTATTTGCACAATTTGAGCCGGTCGCATTTTTTAGGGTATTATGATTTACTATAATTGATTATAAATATGCGGCGGAGTGTAAAATGACAACAACTTTGAGCGCGGTTGATAAAGTTTTAGACTTGATGATTTCCTACAACAGCCCTGATGTTAGAAGAATAAACCACGTATTATATGACATTTGTTATATGTGAATTTTACCTTTGTATTTTAATTTTGCAATAAGTACATAATTGTATATAGCGACAAAAAAGAAGTTGATAAATAAAAAGGAAAAATATGTCTGAAGAATTTTATGCAAGGTATTCCCAAGACGGCAAGAGAAAACAATTTTTAAAAGAACATTTAAAAGTTGTTTCTTGTATTGCAATGAACAATGCAGAAAAAATAGGATTGGCAGACTTTGGGAAGTATTTAGGACTACTACATGATTTAGGAAAATATCAAAATGCATTTCAGAAATATTTAGCAAACGGCGGTAAGCGAGGCTCTGTTCATCATGCTCCTGTAGGGGCAATACATATATTTGAAAAAATAAAAGAATTAAACATTAAGAAAGATAGAAACTTAACTTTTTTGGCTGAAGTTTTGGCTTTATGTATAACTTCTCACCATACAAATCTAATTGATATGCTTGATATTTCAGGTAGCAATAAATTTGAAAAAAGAATAACAAAGCAAGATGATATAAATTTAAAAGAAGCTATAGATAATGTGGATTTGGAAATTAAAACCGAATTAAAAAATATAGATTTTAAAATATTATCAAAAGAGCTTAAAACAATCATTGATAAAATATCACAAGAGCAAAAAACAATTCCTAAACATTTTTATTTAGGAATGCTTGCTAAATATTTGTTAAGTTGTTTGATTGATGCCGATCATACTGACAGCGCAAATTTTGAGCTACAAGCAAAAGCTGATTTAAGACAAGACAATCAATATATTTCTTGGGAGATGATATCTAAACAATTAGAAAAATCTTTACAGGAACTAAATGTAAACAATAAATCTGCTGATAATGTTAAAAATGTTCGCAAACAAATATCAGATAATTGCTTAAATGCCGGAAGAACTTTTGCAAAAGGTTGCTATAAACTTGAAGTGCCTACGGGCGGAGGCAAAACGCTTGCAAGTTTTCGTTTTGCTGTTGAGATGGCAAAGCAACATAAAGCTGACAGAATAATCTATGCAATTCCATACACTACTATTATTGAGCAGAACGCAGAGACAATAAGAAAAATTGTAGAAATAGATGAAACTTATAAAGGGAAAATCGTATTAGAACATCATTCAAATCTATCTCATAAAAATAAAACAGAAGAAGAAATAGACTTAAATGAAATGTATCTGAAAATTGGGATGCTCCAATAGTTTTTACAACTAACGTTCAAATACTTGAAACATTATTTGGAAATAAAACCACAAGTGTAAGACGGTTGCAGCAATTAGCAAATTCAATAATAATTTTTGATGAAATTCAAACGCTTCCCATAAAATGTGTTCATATTTTTAATAATGCAATCAATTTCTTAATTGATATTTGTGGAGCAACTGTTATTTTATGTACTGCAACACAGCCGCTGTTAAACACAGTTGATAGTAACAAAGGAGCTATAAAGCTTTGTGAAAAAGCAGATATTGTAAATAATATTGAAGATATTTTTGAAACATTAAAAAGAGTTGAAATAAAGCCTAACTTAGATAAACCATATACAAGCGGCAATATCGCAAAGAAAGCTGTAAAACTTGCCAATGAAAATAATAATTGTTTGGTTGTATGCAATACCACAGAATCGGCAAGAGAAATATTTGAAATTATACGACAAGATGTAAATATTTTAACATACCATTTAAGTGCAAAAATGTGCCCTATTCATAGAAAGGAAATTCTAAGAGAAATTTTTTTAAAATTAGACGCACAAAGAAACAACAAAGTAAATGAAAAAATAATAGTTGTTTCTACACAAGTTATTGAAGCCGGAGTTGATATTGATTTTAATAGCGGCATTCGCGCATTAACAGGGTTAGATTCAATAGCACAAACAGCAGGCAGAATAAATAGAAACGGATTAAATGATATAAAGCAGCTTTATGTTTATGAGTTTGAAGAAACGCTTGGTAATATGGAAGAAATAACTGTAGGTAAAAAAATTTCCAAAAGAATATTTGACGAAGTGAAAATTGAACATATAACTCCAGAAATTATGAATGAATACTATAAGCATTGTTTTGTTAACCGTGCAGAAATTATGGATTATAAAATAAAACCGCTTGGCTCATTGCTTGAATATTTAAGCAATAACGAAACTGCAATCAGCGAATATACAAGAACTAATAATAATAGCAGTCCGCGTTTATGTATGAAACAATCTTTTAAAGAAGCGTCTGAAAAATTTAAATCAATAGATGCTCCTACGAATTCTGTGATTGTTCCTTATGGCTATGGACAGAGAATTATTAATGAATTATGCAATGAGAAATATGACTTTAAAAAAATAAAATCCCTTTTGAAAGAAGCTCAACAATATAGCGTTAATCTTTACGATAGTGATATTAGAAAACTCGGGAAAGCAATTAAAGTTATCAGTAAAAATTTGGATGTGCTTTATTTAGAGCCTTGTTATTACGATGATAATTTTGGTATTACAATAGAACCTACAATAAATAAAGGAGGAATAAGTATATGACTTATGAAACGCCCAAGAATACGATAGAATTTAAGGTGTATGGCAAATATGCTTTATTTACAGACCCTGTAACCAAAACAGGGGGAGAAAAATGTTCTTATCAAATTCCAACGTATGAAGCAATTAAAGGCATTGCAAAATCTATCTATTGGAAGCCTACATTCCTTTGGATTATAGACGAAATGCGAGTTATGAATAAAATTGAAATGGAAACAAAAGGTATTCGTCCTATCAATTATGATGGCGGTAATGATTTGTCAATTTATACATATTTAAAGAATGTTGAATATCATGTAAGGGCTCATTTTGAATGGAATGAATTTAGAGAAGATTTAAAGCAAGATCGAAACGACGGCAAGCATTATGAGATTGCAAAGCGTTCCTTAGAAAAAGGCGGCAGGCAGGATATTTTTCTTGGAAGCAGAGAATGTCAAGGGTATGTTGAACCTTGTGTTTTTGGTGAAGGAACAAGCAAATATGATGATATAGATGAATTATCTTTTGGAATGATGTTTCATAGTTTTGGATATCCGAACGAAAGCAGTAATAGTGAGCGAACAAACACCAAAGAGCTTTCAGCAAGACTTTGGAATGCAAAAATGCAAAAAGGAGTTATAAAATTTCCAAAACCAAAAGATTGCCAGTTTTCAAGAATTGTTAAATCAACAGAATATGCAATATTAAGTAAGGATATTAAAAGCGTTAATGATGAATATGAAGAAATGTTTAGCAACAAGGAGGCAAAAATATGAGCTGGCTTCAAAAACTTTACGAAAGTTATGATAATTGTGTAGCGGCTTCTGAACATTCGTTGTATAAAATACTGCCTATATGCCATTCTATGCAAAATGCTCATATTGAAATTACGATAGATGGTGATGGCAATTTTAAAGATGCCGCTATTGTAAATAAAGAAAAAACTATAATGCCTGCCACAGAAGATTCGGCGGCAAGAGCTAATGGTTGCTATCCTCATCCTCTTGCTGATAAAATTCAATATTGTGCTAAAGATTATGATGATTATGGAGGTGCAAAATCATCATATTTTTCTTATATAGATAAAAAAATAAAAGAAGATATTGGTTATTTTGCACAACTTAAAAAATGGTGCACTTCAAATTTTAGAAACGATAAGGCAATTGCTGTTTTAAAGTATGTTGAAAAAGGGACACTGGTTAAAGATTTGATTGATAAAAAACTTCTATATTGTAAACAACGCATAAAAAAAGTAATAGATAATGTATATTTCAAAAATAAGATAGAAGAATCTAAAAAAGCAAAAAACAACAAATATAAAAAATATGAAAAAATACAAAGTAAAATTAAGGACAAATATAAAATACTAAAACTAATTGATGATTATGGCGACGCTTTAATCCGTTGGCGTGTTAATGTTAAAGGCGATTTGCAACCTGAAACTTGGAATGATGAAGGTGTTCGCAAATCTTGGATAGACTTTATTAGTAATCAAGAAACATTAAACGGGCTTTGTTATGTCCATAGCGATATAGGGGAAACTCCTCTTGCCCAAAAACATCCTAAAAATATATATAGCGGCTCAAGCGGTGCAAAAATAATTTCTGCAAATGATACAAGCGGTTTTACTTTTCGCGGGCGTTTTGAAGAATCAGACGAAGCAGTTGGAATTAGTTTTGACGTAAGTCAAAAAGCTCATGCAGTACTAAAATTTCTGTTGTCAAACGAATTAAATATGGCTTATCAAAACGGCGCGCAAGTTTATGTCGCTTGGGCTCAAAGCATAAAAGAGATTCCAAAATTTTATGACGATTCTTATGATTTATTTGGTGAAGGAGAAAAAAATAACAGTGAAGCAACAGGAAATATCGCTCAAGTTTTTAGCGATAAATTAAAGAAAAAACTGCATGGTTACTCTCAAACTTTGGGAAATGCTGACAATATAATAATTATTGGACTTGATTCTGCTACACCGGGGCGAATTTCTGTTATATACTATAAAGAATTAAAAGGTTCCGATTTTCTTGATAGAATAGAAAAATGGCATAAAAAATATTCTTGGTTGCAATATTATAATAAAGACAAACAGTTTTATGGTGCTGCTTCTCCGCGCGATATTGCAAAAGCTGCTTATGGTAATCAAGCAGATGATAAAATAATCAAAAAAACTGTAGATAGACTATTGCCGCTTATAATAGAAAATAAAGATATTCCTAACGATATAGTTGAAAGCTGTATCAGGCAAGCTTCAAATCCAATAACATTAGAATATTGGCAATGGCAAAAGACTTTAGGAATAGCTTGTGGTTTATATAAAGGAAATAATAAAAAGGAGGATTACGAAATGAGTCTTGAAAAAGGGAACTCTGACAGAAATTATCTTTATGGAAGGCTTCTTGCCATAATTGATTATGCCGAGCAAATAGCGCTGTTTGTGGCTAAAGAAAATAGGGAGACAAATGCAAGAAAGTATATGACAGAATTTAGAAATAAACCATATACAACTTGGGAAAGGCTGCATTCTATGTTTAATAGCGGTGCAAGACATCGCCTAAAGGCAAACAGAGCGCTGTTCTTAAAAAATGTTGAGGATGAATTAGAAGAAATACATTCTAAATTCAATACTATTGATTATAAAGATAATTCAAAACTTAATGGCGATTATTTATTGGCATACTATTGTCAACTTGCAGATTTAAAAAATAAAGATGATGAAAAAGATGAAAATAATTCTGATACTCAAAAAGGAGAATAACAATGTCATTACAAAAGAAAATTGATTTTGCAGTTGTATTTAAGGTAGAAAATGCTAATCCCAATGGCGATCCTCTTGGCGGCAACAGACCAAGAGCTGATTTTGAAGAGCTTGGTGAAGTATCTGATGTGTGTTTAAAAAGAAAAATAAGAAACAGATTGTTAGATTCAGGAGAATCTATTTTTGTTCAATCAGATGATTATAAAAATGACGATGCAAAAAGTTTAAAAGATAGAGCGGATAAAGTTGAAGCTTTAAAAAAAGAAAAAGATAAAGAAAAATATGCATCTATTGCTTGTAAAACTTGGTTTGATGTTCGCGCTTTCGGGCAGATTTTTGCTTTTAAAGGTAAAAAAGAAGACTCGGGTTCAGGAGTATCTATAGGTATAAGAGGTCCTGTATCAATACAAACTGCTTTTAGCAAAGAGCCGGTTGAGATTATAAGCACACAAATAACAAAAAGCGTTAATGCAGAAAGTACTGAGACTGGTAAAAAATCATCAGATACGATGGGAACAAAGCATCGTGTTAAACATGCAGTTTATGTTTTCTATGGCGCAATGAACCCGCAGCTTGCTGAAAAAACAAGTTTTAGCGATGATGATGCTCAAAAAATAAAAGCAGTTTTGCCAAGACTTTTTGAAAATGACGAATCTTCTGCCAGACCAGCCGGCAGCATGGAAATCTTAAAAGTTATTTGGTGGCAGCATAATTCTAAATTAGGGCAATATTCATCAGCGAAAGTTCATAAATCATTAGAAGTTGATAATAACGGAGAAATTAAAATTTCAGAATTAAAAGATTTAAAGCCTGAAATAATAGAAGGATACTAAATGTATTTAGAAGATGATTTGCTTCAATTATCAGGGTTGCAGCATTTATTATATTGCTCAAGACAGTGTGCTTTGGCATACATGGAATTGCAGTGGGCAGACAACTTCTTCACCGCCAAAGGTATTCTTATGCACGATAAAGCCCACAGCGATAAAAGAGAAGTTAAAAACGGGGTTGTAATAGAGCGTGATATTTACATTAAATCTTATGCTTTGGGTTTGGTCGGCAAAAGCGATATCGTTGAATTCCATAAATCCGGCGCGCAGCTCATTCCTTTCCCTGTGGAATATAAAAGCGGGAAAGCAAAAAATGATAACACAGATAAAGTTCAGTTATGCGCGCAGGCTTTGTGTCTTGAAGAAATGCTAAAGATAGAAATTCCAAGCGGCGCTATTTTTTACGGTAAAACAAAGAATCGTTTAAATGTTGAATTTGACAATGCTTTGCGAGAAGAAACAATAAATCTTGCCAAAGATTTTCATAATTTAATTGAAAGCGGCATTACGCCCAAAGCGCAAGCATCAACAAAATGCAACAATTGTTCATTTAAGGAATTGTGTTTGCCGGAACTCACTTCCGGCAAAAAATCGGCGAAGAAGTATTTGCAAAGTATAGTAACAGAGAATAATACGGAGAATTGAAAGAGTGTTCAGTTATTAGGAAATTTCTAATAACTGAAAAGGAATAATCATGAGAAAAGATTTGATAATGCACGAAGGTGAGAGGCGCGAAATTATTATTTATCGCGATGGTTGTAATGCGCCAAAAGTTGAAGTGTTGTTCCAACAGCAAAATTTATGGCTTACGCAAAATAGTATGGCGCAACTTTTTGATATTCAAAAAGCAGCTATTTCAAAACATTTGTCAAATATTTACTTATCGGGTGAATTGGAAAAAACTTCAACTGTTTCCATTTTGGAAACACTTCAAAATGAGGGTGCGCGTCAAGTAAAAAGAAATATTGAGTTTTACAATCTTGAAGCTGTTATTGCAGTTGGCTATCGTGTAAATTCAGAGCGAGCAATAATGTTTCGTAATTGGGCAAGTAAAATTCTTAAGGAATATATACAGAAAGGTTCCGTGCTTGATGCGGAGCGATTAAAAAAACCGGAATATATTTTTGGGCAGGATTATTTTGATGAAACACTTGAAAGAATACGAGATATTCGTTCAAGTGAGCGTCGTTTTTATCAGAAAATCACCGATATTTATGCGCAGTGTAGCGCTGACTATAATGTGAATAGCGAAACTACACAACTCTTTTTTGCAAATGTCCAAAACAAACTCCATTGGGCGATTACAAAGGAAACCGCCGCTGAAATAATTTATAATCGCGCTGGCCATAAAAAGCCAAGTATGGGACTTACTTCATGGAAAAATGCACCGCAGGGCAGAATAAGAAAAAACGATGTCAGTATTGCAAAAAATTATCTAAATCATGAAGAATTGGATGGTTTAAATAGGATTGTTGCAATGTATTTAGATTATGCAGAAGACCAAGCAAAACGCCGCAAAGTGATGTATATGAAAGATTGGGCAGAAAAATTAAATTCTTTTTTGAAATTTAATGAGCGTGAAGTTTTACAGAATAATGGCAAAGTTACGCATGAAATAGCCAAATCTTTTGCGGAAGGCGAATTTGAAAAATATCGTATAGTGCAAGACAGATTGTTTGAAAGCGATTATGATAGATTTTTAAAGATTGAAAATAAAATAAAGCGCGTAAAAAAATAAATGAAAAAACTATTTAATAATCTTTACATCACAACGCAAGAATCATATATTTCAAAAGAGCGAGAAAATTTAGTTGTCAGCTTGCACGGTAAAGAAATATTTCGCGCGCCAATACATCTTATAAATTCAGTGGTTTGTTTTGGCAATGTTTTGTGCTCTCCTTTTTTCTTTGGACTGTGCGCAGAAAATAATGTTCAGGTAAGTTTCTTCACGCAATACGGCAAGTTTATTGCAAAAGTTCAGTCGCCTGTTTCAGGAAATGTTTTGTTGAGAAAGCAGCAATATAAATATTCCGATGATGAAAAATTTTGTCTTGATACGGCAAAATCAATTTTAATAGGCAAATTGAACAATTCAAAAACTGTTATCAACAGAGCTTTAAGAGATCACAGCGATAAAATGAAAGATTGCGAAAAATTGAAACAAGTATCTGAAAGCTTAAGCAGGTCAATGTCAAAAGTATTAAGCGCAGAAAATATTGACATATTGCGGGGAATGGAAGGCGATGCTGCAAACTCATATTTCAGCGTCTTTGATGAATTGATATTAAACAATAAAGAAAACTTTTTTATGAAAGAAAGAACCCGCCGCCCGCCGCAAGATAATGTTAATTGTTTGTTATCTTTCATATACACTCTTTTAGCGCACGATGTTGCTTCTGCATTGGAAGGCGTTGGTCTTGATCCGCAAGTAGGATTCTTTCATAAAGACCGCCCCGGCAGGCCAAGTTTAGCTTTAGATTTAATGGAAGAATTCCGCTCTGTTATTGCAGACAGATTAGTTCTTACATTAATAAATTTATCCCAACTTGATGAGAAAGGTTTTCAGCAATCTTCAAGCGGCGGCGTAATAATGAACGATGAAAATAGAAAAATTGTGTTAGATGAATACAGAAAAAGAAAAGAAGAAGAAGTTTTTCATCCGTTTTTTAAAGAAAATATTCACATAGGGCTTTTGTTTCATGCCCAAGCCTTACTTTTTGCAAGATATGTAAGGGGAGATATTGACGCATATCCTCCTTTCATTTGGAAATAAGCTTAATTCCCTCGCTCCAAGGGGGAGAGGGCATGGTGAGGTGTAATGTTAGTTCTCATAAGCTACGATATAAACACAACAGAATCGGGCGGAGCAAAACGCTTGAGAAATGTATCTAAAGCATGTTTAGATTACGGGCAAAGGGTTCAATTTTCTGTTTTTGAATGTGAAGTTGATCCTACGCAATGGGTATTTTTAAAAAATAAATTGCTGAAAATAATAGATTTAAAAAAAGACAGTTTAAGGTTTTATATGTTAGGTTCAAATTGGGAAAGAAAAATAGAACATTATGGCGCAAAAGAAGCTGTGGATTATCATGGCAGTTTGATAATATGATTTTTTGATTAACAGGCATATTATTTTTTTGACAATTTTTTATTAGTGCGAACATTAGGTGGTTTAGTTTTGTTCATTGACATCGCATATTGAAAAATGAATGAGAATTCAAAATCATAAAATAGAACTTGAGCGAATATGGAGGGTTCGCATAATTATAAAAAAATAAGTTGAATTTACAATAAGTTTTTGCAGTACTGTCGCTCCCTTCACGGGAGCGTGAATTGAAATGGGTGGGCGGTTGGAAGTAATAGCGAGCACGGCGGTCGCTCCCTTCACGGGAGCGTGAATTGAAATAAAAGCGTGAAAGGAGCGAAAGGAAGTGAGGCTTGGTCGCTCCCTTCACGGGAGCGTGAATTGAAATATTACTCCTTATCTTTTCATTATAAAATTTAAAAGGTCGCTCCCTTCACGGGAGCGTGAATTGAAATCTTTTATACGGGCTTTTAAGGGACTATGTAATTAGGTCGCTCCCTTCACGGGAGCGTGAATTGAAATCGTTGGGCAGCTACGCATCGTCGCTTGGGACAACGTCGCTCCCTTCACGGGAGCGTGAATTGAAATATAACTGCCGGTATAGCATTGCGGGCGTTATTTAGTCGCTCCCTTCACGGGAGCGTGAATTGAAATTGAATTAATGAAAAAGAAAGAATATCCGCAGCCCAGTCGCTCCCTTCACGGGAGCGTGAATTGAAATTTCAAGAGTGCCATATTTTTTATACATAAAACTTTGTCGCTCCCTTCACGGGAGCGTGAATTGAAATCGGCAATTAATGCTGATAATACATTAAATGTTAAGTCGCTCCCTTCACGGGAGCGTGAATTGAAATGCGTTGATATTTGCGGGGTTAAGCACGTTATACCCGTCGCTCCCTTCACGGGAGCGTGAATTGAAATACGCTCATTGCTTTAAGCGGCAATTCAATCATTTTGTCGCTCCCTTCACGGGAGCGTGAATTGAAATACGCTCATTGCTTTAAGCGGCAATTCAATCATTTGTCGCTCCCTTCACGGGAGCGTGAATTGAAATATTTTATTATTGCGTTCCGAGGCTGTTGAGGCGGACGTCGCTCCCTTCACGGGAGCGTGAATTGAAATAACAATAATGTTTCGCCCGCTCTCACGGCGTCGTTGTCGCTCCCTTCACGGGAGCGTGAATTGAAATATCTAATGTCTGCTGATATTGCTCCTGCTGCGCAAGTCGCTCCCTTCACGGGAGCGTGAATTGAAATTTGTCAGAACGTGGAAAAATAGAAGCCGTGATAGTCGCTCCCTTCACGGGAGCGTGAATTGAAATTTAGGGTCATTGTATGTTTTCCCGTCGTAAACTTTGGTCGCTCCCTTCACGGGAGCGTGAATTGAAATAGCTGGTCTTATTTTATTGATTAAGGATTAAAAGTCGCTCCCTTCACGGGAGCGTGAATTGAAATTGAATGTTTAAGTAAGGTAAAAGGTTAAAATTAAGTCGCTCCCTTCACGGGAGCGTGAATTGAAATATACAATGTATGGCTTAAAGCAAAAGAAAAATCAAGTCGCTCCCTTCACGGGAGCGTGAATTGAAATATTTAAAGTTATCAGGAGTGCGCAGTTGTTATCAAGTCGCTCCCTTCACGGGAGCGTGAATTGAAATATGGCGGAGTAGATGCTGATATCGCTAATATTCTCGTCGCTCCCTTCACGGGAGCGTGAATTGAAATATCTATTCAGTGAAGCTGAAATAAAATCCGCTGGTCGCTCCCTTCACGGGAGCGTGAATTGAAATGCCCATATTTTTCCGCAAACGCATCCGTTACCTTGTCGCTCCCTTCACGGGAGCGTGAATTGAAATAATATATATTTTAGAGCATGCCGAGGGGCTCAAAGGTCGCTCCCTTCACGGGAGCGTGAATTGAAATTCTGCGCTAACGCTTGAGCAAGTCCGCCGGTGGCGTCGCTCCCTTCACGGGAGCGTGAATTGAAATCCTGTATCAGGTGATCTACGCTCAATCCCTTATTGTCGCTCCCTTCACGGGAGCGTGAATTGAAATCGACGACAACAAGATTTTAGAGCGGTATGATTAAGTCGCTCCCTTCACGGGAGCGTGAATTGAAATCGTCTGTAAGCATTTCCGCGGACTATCCGTTTTGGTCGCTCCCTTCACGGGAGCGTGAATTGAAATAAAATACCAATCGCTTTTATTAATTTTGTAAGGTAGTCGCTCCCTTCACGGGAGCGTGAATTGAAATAAAAAGGCGGCGGGCGGTGCTAAAAGAAAGGGAAGTCGCTCCCTTCACGGGAGCGTGAATTGAAATACCAGAATTTACTCGCGCTAAAACATTATCACCTGTCGCTCCCTTCACGGGAGCGTGAATTGAAATGTATTTTTTACCATTATATTTTACTCTGTTCTTAGTCGCTCCCTTCACGGGAGCGTGAATTGAAATGCAACCTTCCCCGCATCATTTCACGGTCGCTTTGGCGGTCGCTCCCTTCACGGGAGCGTGAATTGAAATCAATCCACGAAACATTATCTTTTGCCCTGTTGGTGTCGCTCCCTTCACGGGAGCGTGAATTGAAATAAAACGTATTTCCAAGTCGTCAGCAATTATTTGCTTGTCGCTCCCTTCACGGGAGCGTGAATTGAAATAACTCACAACGTAAACATAAACCATCAATATGATGTCGCTCCCTTCACGGGAGCGTGAATTGAAATTCCTCTATCTTTATTTTTATGCTATTTCTCGTCCGGTCGCTCCCTTCACGGGAGCGTGAATTGAAATTCGTTTTTATTCCCGGGTTATCGTCGGTGCCGTTGTCGCTCCCTTCACGGGAGCGTGAATTGAAATTATTTGTTGCCGCTCCTGAAAGTAGTTGATAATTGTCGCTCCCTTCACGGGAGCGTGAATTGAAATGGTCAAGAGAAGTTATGAGGATTATGAGTTACCGGTCGCTCCCTTCACGGGAGCGTGAATTGAAATAAATTGACTTGCAGCTAATTGATTTATTTGAAATCGTCGCTCCCTTCACGGGAGCGTGAATTGAAATGCCTTAGCGCCGCCTCCGTCAAAAAAACCGGCTTGTCGCTCCCTTCACGGGAGCGTGAATTGAAATTTATAAAAATATTTTAAAAACTACGAGGAGCAAGGTCGCTCCCTTCACGGGAGCGTGAATTGAAATGCCAATTCCATAATTTCATTTTTCTCTGCGAGAGGTCGCTCCCTTCACGGGAGCGTGAATTGAAATCGCGCATATGCGAGAGTCTATAATGAAAATTACCGTCGCTCCCTTCACGGGAGCGTGAATTGAAATTGGGAAACCTATTAAGTGGACTCATATCGGGGGCAGTCGCTCCCTTCACGGGAGCGTGAATTGAAATAAATTGACTTGCAGCTAATTGATTTATTTGAAATCGTCGCTCCCTTCACGGGAGCGTGAATTGAAATGCCTTAGCGCCGCCTCCGTCAAAAAAACCGGCTTGTCGCTCCCTTCACGGGAGCGTGAATTGAAATTTATAAAAATATTTTAAAAACTACGAGGAGCAAGGTCGCTCCCTTCACGGGAGCGTGAATTGAAATGCCAATTCCATAATTTCATTTTTCTCTGCGAGAGGTCGCTCCCTTCACGGGAGCGTGAATTGAAATCGCGCATATGCGAGAGTCTATAATGAAAATTACCGTCGCTCCCTTCACGGGAGCGTGAATTGAAATTGGGAAACCTATTAAGTGGACTCATATCGGGGGCAGTCGCTCCCTTCACGGGAGCGTGAATTGAAATAAATTGACTTGCAGCTAATTGATTTATTTGAAATCGTCGCTCCCTTCACGGGAGCGTGAATTGAAATGCCTTAGCGCCGCCTCCGTCAAAAAAACCGGCTTGTCGCTCCCTTCACGGGAGCGTGAATTGAAATTTATAAAAATATTTTAAAAACTACGAGGAGCAAGGTCGCTCCCTTCACGGGAGCGTGAATTGAAATGCCAATTCCATAATTTCATTTTTCTCTGCGAGAGGTCGCTCCCTTCACGGGAGCGTGAATTGAAATCGCGCATATGCGAGAGTCTATAATGAAAATTACCGTCGCTCCCTTCACGGGAGCGTGAATTGAAATTGGGAAACCTATTAAGTGGACTCATATCGGGGGCAGTCGCTCCCTTCACGGGAGCGTGAATTGAAATAAATTGACTTGCAGCTAATTGATTTATTTGAAATCGTCGCTCCCTTCACGGGAGCGTGAATTGAAATGCCTTAGCGCCGCCTCCGTCAAAAAAACCGGCTTGTCGCTCCCTTCACGGGAGCGTGAATTGAAATTTATAAAAATATTTTAAAAACTACGAGGAGCAAGGTCGCTCCCTTCACGGGAGCGTGAATTGAAATGCCAATTCCATAATTTCATTTTTCTCTGCGAGAGGTCGCTCCCTTCACGGGAGCGTGAATTGAAATTGAAAAGGTTATCGCAGGGCTTGCCGGCAAGATTCGTCGCTCCCTTCACGGGAGCGTGAATTGAAATGGGCGATGTTGCATATCCCATTGTGCCTGTGCTGTCGTCGCTCCCTTCACGGGAGCGTGAATTGAAATTTGATTGGGTTGACCAGAGCGGTAAACCATATTTGTCGCTCCCTTCACGGGAGCGTGAATTGAAATGCAACAATTAGCTGCGGTATAACATTTACGAATTGTCGCTCCCTTCACGGGAGCGTGAATTGAAATTGAAATTTTTGTTTTGCTTGAAATTTTTTTGATGGTCGCTCCCTTCACGGGAGCGTGAATTGAAATGAGCATACGCAAGAGTCTACAACGAAAACTATAGAGTCGCTCCCTTCACGGGAGCGTGAATTGAAATAAATCATTCGCAACGCGTCGCACGCGGGCTCTTAGTCGCTCCCTTCACGGGAGCGTGAATTGAAATGTGGCTAATCAACTCATCCTCACTTTTCTGTAATTGTCGCTCCCTTCACGGGAGCGTGAATTGAAATGCCTTTACATCTCCGGCGAGATATTTTTTAGTCCGTCGCTCCCTTCACGGGAGCGTGAATTGAAATGCAGCGTTAAATCTCTGTTTTTAAAAGCTTCGGCAAGTCGCTCCCTTCACGGGAGCGTGAATTGAAATACATCGCCGTTTTCAGGATTAAACACTCTTCTAGTCGCTCCCTTCACGGGAGCGTGAATTGAAATAATAATCGGGTCGTGCTGAAGACCTTGCTTATCCAGTCGCTCCCTTCACGGGAGCGTGAATTGAAATAACCAATCTTGGGCGAAAGGGCAGATAGAAGAAGGCGTCGCTCCCTTCACGGGAGCGTGAATTGAAATATGTTTAAGCATTCCACTCCATCCCTATCTTTAAGTCGCTCCCTTCACGGGAGCGTGAATTGAAATTATTGTAGAACGATCAATGATAGCGTTTATTTTGTCGCTCCCTTCACGGGAGCGTGAATTGAAATAGCGTCAAGCATATCTTCTTTTGCTTCTGCAATTGTCGCTCCCTTCACGGGAGCGTGAATTGAAATGCCGAAGCTTACTAATAACTACGCTCGGGCAGGGTCGCTCCCTTCACGGGAGCGTGAATTGAAATTACGACCAAATGCAAGATATTCTTTGGCTGGGTTAGTCGCTCCCTTCACGGGAGCGTGAATTGAAATAAAAAAAGGGAAGACGCGGAAACCGAAATGAGGCTGTCGCTCCCTTCACGGGAGCGTGAATTGAAATTTTGTGCTCGGCGCTATAACATTCGGATTGGGTTGGTCGCTCCCTTCACGGGAGCGTGAATTGAAATGAGTTGGCATTCCAAGAACCCTATTTAGCATTCTGTCGCTCCCTTCACGGGAGCGTGAATTGAAATTGCGCGCGCAGAATTCTTCCGCAGCCTGTTTGTCAGGTCGCTCCCTTCACGGGAGCGTGAATTGAAATTTTTAACCGGTATGTATTTGGTTGGCAATTATTCAAACGACGCCCAATTTTTAGGGCGATTAGAACAAAAATCCTTACTATGTAATTATAAAACTCATTCAAACGACGCCCAATTTTTATAGTGTAACTTGAATATTAATCATTAATAACTCTGCATTTTTACATTGCAAAAAACTATATATTTTTGTTTAATATAACCATCTACATTTGGAGGTTATATGCCAAAACAAGAACTTGTATATTCGTTTGATTTAGGTTCAGGAAGTATTGGTGTTTGTGTGCGAAGCGGTAAAAATATTTTACATTTAAATTCTCTTCTATTAGATAATGAGTTTGCATCTGTTAAAGAAGCAGCTGCACAAAGAAGACAAATCCGCACACGAATAGCTCACAAAGAACGAGAAAAATGGTGGAATGAGCAAGCTAAAAAAGCAGGAATAGAAGTATTACAAACCGCACAACCTACAAAAGAAAATCCCAATCTTAAACCTGATAGCAGAATGTTGATAGAATTCCTCCCAAAGAATTCAAAAGATAAAACAATATATTCTTCACATCTCTTAAGAATTGCTTTGCTTCAAGGTATAAAGCTTGAAAGTTGGCAAATATATAAAGCAATAAGATCTGCAATTCAACGCAGAGGTTATGATGCTAATTTGCCATGGGCTACAGATTATGATTCTGACACAAAAGCAAACTCTGATGCCGCAACAAGATACGAAGAAAAACTAAAAGAGTTTTTTGCAGATAAAGAAGAATATTACTATCCATGTTATTACGAAGCTTATATTCAAAGTATTTGGTCGCCAAGTAATCCAAAAGACTTAAGCGGCAGATTGTCAGAAAACCCAAGCCCTGCAAGAAATAAAGATAACAAACCGCAAGAGGACAAATGTTTTCCGTCAAGAGATTTGGTAGAAAAGGAATTAAAAGATTTGCTTTCTGCTGCTGCGAAATTATTTCCCAAACTAAAAGATAAAGAGAATTATGTCCTTTACGGGCAAGCTCAAAGAGCATATGCTTCATATGAATATAAAAAAGATATAGATAAAGAAAATTACATAAGCCATAGAGGAACTTCTTGGGATTGGCAAGGATTATTAGGGCAAAAAGTCCCAAGATTTGATAATAGAATTATTGCAAAATGTCGTTTAATACCGAGATTTAATGTTTGTAATGCAAAAAAGCAAATAAATAAAGAAGTATCTTTTTTACTTGCTCTAAAAAATATGAGGTTTACATTAGATAATACAACCACGCAAAGTTTAAACTGTGCACAAATAAATGAAATTTTTAAAACATATGCGGAATTTTGTGAATATGAAAAACAAAAAGAAACAGCAGTAGCTAAAAAACAAAACCCTTGTACAAAAACGTTCTGGAAAAATTATGTTCATGCTCTTGGCGGTGAAGTAAATCCCGGGCAACAAGAAATTGCTAAACCAAAAGAAGGCGGCAGAAGCAGTTTTTGCAAACCCGCATTAAATATTTTGCACAGCTTAATTTTATCAGGCAAAACCCCGCATAATTATTATGCGGAACTTGTAGAACAAACAAAAAACACTGATTTGCAAAAAGGACTTATAAAAGATGACTATAGATTTTTACTTAATATGCCAAACGATTGGAATTCAATAAGTATTCAAGATACAAGAGAGGAAGATAAAAAATTATCTCAACAAGAAGCATTGCGAAAAATAGATGAAATTATTGCAGGGGTTAACAACAGAATTGTTTGCCACAGATTACTAATGCTAAAACAAGTTTTGCAAAAATTAGATGATCAATTTAACAAAGAGTATGGTGTGCCGGACAAAGTAGTTTTTGAAATAGCCAGAGAAGATTTTATGGGTAAGAAGAAGAAAGACGAATATTTAAAAAAAGCAAAAGATGGAAAGAAAAACAATGACGATGCAGTTAAAAAGCTAAAAGATATGGGGTTGCCTGTCTCTGATCCCAATATCATAAAAATAAAATTGGGCAATGAACAGAAGTGGAAAGATATTTATGATACAAGTGATAAGCGTAATTTAATACCTGAAAATATAGGTCAATATGAAATAGATCATATAGTTCCAAGAACCTCAAGCAAAGGCGGTTCTGATTCTTTTGTAAATTTCATTTTAACTAAAAACGCTTTAAATCAAACAAAAAAAGATAGAACTCCATATGAATGGTTAAGTTCTGACAATAGCAAGTGGCAAGCATATCTTGCGAATATCGCTGATTTTTCAAAATCTGCCAACAGTAAAAAAATAGAGCTTTTAACTTCCGATAAAGCAGAAAATATAGAAAAGAGAAAAACAGATTTGCAGGCAACTTCTTACTTGGAAAAGTTAGCTCAAACAATAGCAGGCTTATATTTTGGTTTTGGAATTAACACAAAAGACGATAAAAAAAGAATTCTCTTTTTTACCGGCGGGGAAACTGCAACAGTTCGCTCTAAATTAGATTTAAACAGAGTGTTATATAAAAATGATGAAGAATTTGAAAAAGCTCAAAAAGCCGGTTTAAAAGAAAAGAACAGAAAAAATAAAAAACATCACGCTTTGGATGCGCTTGTTTTAAGCATGCTGCCTGAAATTAAAGTATCTAAAAGAGAGATAATAGAAAAGCCTGATTATTTCCATAAAGATTACTGCGTAAAACAGTTAAAAAGTATTATTCCTCAAACAATAAAACAAATTAAGCCGAAATTAAGAGCGACCATTTATGCTTTAAGAAGCAGATATGAAAACGGCAAACCATACTATTATTTTATTTCTCGTTTTAACAGCAATCTTACTTTATTTGAAAAAATGGAAGATGCAAAAAAAGAGATAACTAATATTTTTGATTTGAAAATTAAAAATGATTGGAAAGTAAAATTAGAAGAAAAAGGTTTAACACAAGAAAAATGGATAGAATTTTTAAATAAATATACAAATAACGGCAAAAGAATTAAGCAAATTGCAATGACGGACTCTAAAGCATTTAAAAAAGAAGAAACTTTTAATTCTAACGGAATAATAAAAAATGTTATAGGGGAATATGGCAGTAACGGTGTTAAAGGGCAATGGATAAAAGGCAAAGAAGGTCATCAAGGGCAAATTGTTTATAAAGATGAGAAAGGCAAATGGCGGGTTGAGCCTGTTTATGTTTTTGAGTCTATATATAACAAGAAAAAATTGTATGAAAATAAATATAAAGACGTTAGGTTTTTAAAATCAGGTCAGTTGGTTGAACTAAAAAAAGATTATGAAAACATAAAAGCCGGGATTTATATTTTGAGGACATTGAAAAGTAATGGCAGTTGTAAATTAGAAGATATAAACACGCAGGAAGAAATAGATAAATCCGTAAATGTTTTAATAGAACAATGCGGAATGAGAAGTTATGAGAAAAAATAATGAGCTACCATATAATTCATATTTTAAATCATGCAAGCAGGCTTTCTGTTGACCGAGGCTGCTTAGTCTGCGACATACCTGATAAACCTCAACGAAGAGTTCCGCTTGAGGATATTCTTGCAGTTATAGTTGCCGCAAAAGGCGTCAGTTTTTCTGCAGAAAGTTTATCTGCATTATTACGTAACAACAGCATTGTTCTCCACTGTGACCACAATTATAAACCTATTGGAAAAACCGTAGGACTTCACAGGGTTGTTCATAATGAAGTTTTAGATATTCAAGTTTTTCAAGATTTATTTTATATGCGCCAAATTTGGGACGAAATTATTAAAGCAAAAATTTCAAACCAAGCATGTGTTTTAGACGGCATTAATGCCAAGCATAAATTGTGGGAATATATCAAAGCCGGTAATTTAGATGAAGGCAATGCCGCGCGTCATTATTGGAAATATTATTTCAAAAAATTCGGACATTCTTCGCCAGGCGGCAGAACTACAAAAGGCGCGCAAGATCCTGTAAACGGAATGTTAAATTACGGATATGCGGTAATAGCGGCAATGGTTCACAGATTGCTGCTTGCTCACGGGTTTAATCCGGCGATAGGTGTTTACCACAAGTACAGATTTCGTTCAGATCCGCTCGTGTATGATATTATGGAACCCTTAAGACCATTTTGTGATTTTATGTTGTTAAGGTTCAGACAATCAAATATGCGTAAACAAATTGACGAATGGGCAAAATTCGCTGCCAAAGATATAGTTTTCTCAAAAATAAATATGTTTGGCGCAAAAAATATCAGCTTTAACCTTGCCATAGATAAATATATAACTTCTTTCTCTTCTTGCTTTAGAGCAAAAACATTAAACAATCTTTATATACCATTGCTTAAAGATATTACTTTCAATGAAAAATAATAACAGCAGGTATCGCATGGGCTGGCTTATTGTTTTATTTGATTTGCCTACAGATACAAAGGCAGAAAGACATCAGGCAACCAAGTTTAGAAACGGACTTTTAGATTTGGGTTATCTAATGTTGCAGTATTCTGTTTATGCGAGATGTGCGGTAACATTAGACAAGAAGAAAGGGTTTTTAAACGACATAAAAAAAATCGCTCCTACCACAGGCAATGTTCAATGTTATTTTATTACCGATATCCAATGGGAAGAATGTATTACTATAACAAAAAATAAAGACAAAGGACTCCGGCAGCTTGAATTTGAAGATAAAATAAGCGACCAACTGCAGTTCTGGTAATAGTTTGATAAATTAAAAGCTGTCTTGCGTACCTTTAAGTAGAGGCAAGACAGTTTTAATTTTAGTTGAGGCGGGACTAAAAAAATGGACTTCCAAAAGTATACATAAAAACCAAAAAAATTACAAACTTTAAGAGTGAATCCTATTATAACAAATCCATTTTTTTAGTCCCGTCAGAACCGAGTAGGCTGCAGGGTTGTCAATAATATTATTATAACAAATCCATTTTTTTAGTCCCGTCAGAACACAAAAAAATACATTGTGTTACAATATGGTATTATAACAAATCCATTTTTTTAGTCCCGTCAGAACATAGGCAATTTGTTATACGTATTGAGTTAAATTATAACAAATCCATTTTTTTAGTCCCGTCAGAACCTCCGTTGGGCGCTACAACGGGTTTGTCTGATTATAACAAATCCATTTTTTTAGTCCCGTCAGAACCTACGCTCTTCCAGTTCTTTTTCGTGGCAAATTATAACAAATCCATTTTTTTAGTCCCGTCAGAACTATTCGGCAACAGCCGCCTCAATGCGCCGTATTATAACAAATCCATTTTTTTAGTCCCGTCAGAACTTCTCGTCGTCGCGGCTCGCCCAAGCGCACATTATAACAAATCCATTTTTTTAGTCCCGTCAGAACATATGATGAATTACAGCGGGCTTTATCGTGATTATAACAAATCCATTTTTTTAGTCCCGTCAGAACTGCTTGGCGCGTAACCTACAATCGCCAAATATTATAACAAATCCATTTTTTTAGTCCCGTCAGAACACACCTCTTCCAAGCATGTTTGTTTCAGCTATTATAACAAATCCATTTTTTTAGTCCCGTCAGAACTATTTCAACCAACGGACAAAACACTTGGCGATTATAACAAATCCATTTTTTTAGTCCCGTCAGAACCTATCTGCTGTAGACATATTATAGCACAATATTATAACAAATCCATTTTTTTAGTCCCGTCAGAACGCAGGCGGAAGATATAAATACAACTTCTTTATTATAACAAATCCATTTTTTTAGTCCCGTCAGAACTTAATGTAGAGCGTATCCGCCAAAATTTCAATTATAACAAATCCATTTTTTTAGTCCCGTCAGAACATATTCAGATTTGTCCAATCCCAATTCTTTATTATAACAAATCCATTTTTTTAGTCCCGTCAGAACCCACCTCTTCAAAAATATATTTGCCGATTTATTATAACAAATCCATTTTTTTAGTCCCGTCAGAACACAAGAAAAATACATTGTGCTACAATATGGATTATAACAAATCCATTTTTTTAGTCCCGTCAGAACACAAAAAAAATACATTGTGCTACAATATGTATTATAACAAATCCATTTTTTTAGTCCCGTCAGAACCTCAACCTCAACGTAATCATTGAATTGGGCATTATAACAAATCCATTTTTTTAGTCCCGTCAGAACCGCATTATCTACAGATATATATTCATTGTCGATTATAACAAATCCATTTTTTTAGTCCCGTCAGAACTAGTATGCCTGCTTTAACCGCTTCTTTTGTATTATAACAAATCCATTTTTTTAGTCCCGTCAGAACAAGTAAGTTCACAATTTCGCCCATCTGTTTATTATAACAAATCCATTTTTTTAGTCCCGTCAGAACATATTCAGCTTTGTCCAATCCCAATTCTTTATTATAACAAATCCATTTTTTTAGTCCCGTCAGAACTTTTTGCGGCGGTGTTTGGTGTTTGGTTGGATTATAACAAATCCATTTTTTTAGTCCCGTCAGAACACAAGACAAATACATTGTGCTACAATATGTATTATAACAAATCCATTTTTTTAGTCCCGTCAGAACATATTCAGGGTGATATTGCTCTCTCACCTTATTATAACAAATCCATTTTTTTAGTCCCGTCAGAACTAATAAAGGTATTGACGTGATAAAAGATTTATTATAACAAATCCATTTTTTTAGTCCCGTCAGAACGAAGGCATTGCTGATTACAGTGTAACAGGGATTATAACAAATCCATTTTTTTAGTCCCGTCAGAACCACTTTGAGATAATCTTCCCATCGCCAACCATTATAACAAATCCATTTTTTTAGTCCCGTCAGAACATGCGCGGCAACGCCTAATTTATTAATTGAATTATAACAAATCCATTTTTTTAGTCCCGTCAGAACCCCCCTATCATTTTATTAGTAGCTCTTAAAATTATAACAAATCCATTTTTTTAGTCCCGTCAGAACTACGAAGCATTGAACTTTTAACCTGATACGATTATAACAAATCCATTTTTTTAGTCCCGTCAGAACCGCCGTAGTTTGCGATGCTTCCTGTATCGGATTATAACAAATCCATTTTTTTAGTCCCGTCAGAACTCCTCGCTAATTACATAATCCCTTAAAAGTATTATAACAAATCCATTTTTTTAGTCCCGTCAGAACTTCGCCTAAGTGCGCTAATTTTGGGTTGTAATTATAACAAATCCATTTTTTTAGTCCCGTCAGAACTGAATCATCCGGAAATTGCAAATGCGCTGGATTATAACAAATCCATTTTTTTAGTCCCGCCAGAACTGTAGGAAGCTGTTTATTGAGTTCATATTTATTATAACAAATCCATTTTTTTAGTCCCGTCAGAACACGCGCTGTGCAAACGTATTCCGCTGCGTCATTATAACAAATCCATTTTTTTAGTCCCGTCAGAACTGCGGCAGTGTTAAATTTTTCCCTTTCCCAATTATAACAAATCCATTTTTTTAGTCCCGTCAGAACAATTGAGCGTTAAATAAATGCACCTTAATTATTATAACAAATCCATTTTTTTAGTCCCGTCAGAACTTTTGCTTTTATTCTTTGTAGTTTTGCTTTATTATAACAAATCCATTTTTTTAGTCCCGTCAGAACCCGGATGTTAAATGGGTTCAGAGCGCCGATATTATAACAAATCCATTTTTTTAGTCCCGTCAGAATTTTAATACATATTAGCAAATTCTAAAAAGTTAAATCAGTGTAAAGAATGGATGGAGTTTTTTATATCGTGTTTGTTTAATTTAGTATCTTGACAAAGCATACTAACGCATGCTAATATGCCGCTAAAATTTACACAATATATAAAGAACGATTTGTTATTGCAAAAGAGAGGGGAACAAATTGCCCCTCTCTTTTGTTTTAGCTATAATACACTATACATCAACAATTCCGGAGAAAAAGTTTATGAAATTTTCAGATGCGCAGGATTTACTTAATAAGTATGTTAAAGGCGAAACGCTTTTGCGGCATAGTTTAACGGTTGCGGTGGTAATGGAATATTTTGCGAAAGAATTCGGCGAAATAAATCCTGAGTTTTACAAAAGCGTCGGGTATTTACACGATATTGATTTTGAACTTTACCCAAACGAGCATTGTATAAAAGCTAAAGAAATTCTTGAAACGGAAAAAGCAAATTTTCCGCAGCTTACCGACGAAATAATTCACGCGGTATTAAGCCACGGATATAATCTTACAAATAATGTAGAACCAATTTCGCAAATGGAAAAAGTTTTATACGCAATAGATGAACTTACCGGACTTATTTTTGCCTGCGCCATGGTGCGCCCGTCAAAAAGCGTGTCTGATTTAGAAGTTAAATCCGTTATGAAAAAATTTAAAAATCCCGCGTTTGCCGCCAACTGCAGCAGAGATGTAATTTCTAACGGCGCAAAAATGCTCAACATGGATTTAAATGAAATTATAGAAAAAACAATTTTAGCAATGCGCAGCCAGTCTGCAGCCTTGGGCGTGTAAAAGGATTTTTTATTTTGACAACGAATTTCGCAGAACAAAAATTACAAGTTCTTAAAGAATATTTCGGGCATCAATCTTTTCGCAGCGTGCAGGAAGAACTTATTGACGCAACGCTTGCCGGCCGCGATGCGCTGGGCATTATGCCTACCGGCGCGGGCAAATCCGTTTGTTTTCAGGTGCCGGCCGTTTTGTTTGACGGCATAACAATTGTAATTTCTCCGCTTATTTCTCTTATGAAAGATCAAACCGCGTCGCTTACGCAAAACGGTATAAAATCCGCATATATCAACAGTTCCCTCACGCCAGCCCAAACCAAAAAAATTCTTGATAACGCGCTTGCCGGCGAATATAAACTTATTTATATTGCTCCCGAGCGGTTAGATTACGACGGGTTTTTAAATTTTACAAGAAAAATTAAAATTTCTATGGTAACAATAGACGAAGCTCACTGCGTGTCTCAGTGGGGTCAGGATTTTCGTCCAAGTTACACAAAAATAGCGGGTTTTGTCAGCGGAATTAATCCGCGCCCTATAGTTTCTGCGTTTACCGCCACAGCCACCCCGCGCGTTAGAAAAGATATTGTTGATATTTTAGAATTAAACGCGCCGCAAATTTCCGTTGCAAGTTTTGACAGGGCAAATTTAAAATTTGACGTTCGTCATCCCGTAAAAAAATTTAACGAGTTAATAGAAATATTAAAAGATAAAAAAGATAAGTCCGGAATAATTTATTGTTTAACAAGAAAAACGGTTGACGACCTTACCGAAAAATTAAAAGCCGCGGGTTTTAACGCGGCAAGTTATCACGCGGGGCTTACCACAAAACAGCGCCACGCAAATCAGGACGATTTTATTTTTGACCGCGTAAACATAATAGTTGCCACAAATGCGTTCGGCATGGGAATAGATAAATCCAATGTTTCGTTTGTTATCCATTACAACATGCCAAAAGATATAGAAAGTTACTATCAGGAAGCCGGCAGAGCAGGCCGCGACGGCTCGCCCGCAGACTGCATTGTTTTATACAGCGGTCAAGACATAATGACAAATCTTTTTTTAATAAATAACAGCGACGGCAGAGAATACGAAACGCCGGAAGACGAATTATATTTAAAATCGCTGGAACGCGAACGCTTAAAAGAAATGGATCAATACTGCAACACAAACGAATGCCTTCGCCATTATATTCTAAAATATTTCGGCGAAATTCCATCTTGGAACGAATGCGCAAATTGCGGCAACTGCAACGCGGAATCTAAAATGGAAGATATAACAATTTTATCGCAAAAAATATTGTCGTGCGTTGTCCGAATGCAGGGAAATTTCGGCAAAAATTTTGTTATGGACGTATTAAGAGGCAGTAAAGCCGAAAAAATTATAAGTTTTGGGTTTAATAAACTTTCTACTTACGGCATTTGCGCTGAAAGCAAAGAAAAACTAAAAGACGTAATTAATTTTCTTACAATAAATAAATTTTTAGCCACAACAAATACGGAATTTCCCGTTTTAAAATTAGGCGCCCGCGCAGCGGAAATTTTAAAAGATAAAATTAAAGTAGAAATGAAAGTATCAACAGCTCAAAAAGTTGAAGCGGCTGATATAGTATCTAAATATAAAGATAAACCCGATAAAAATATTGTAATAAACAAAGAGTTGTTTGAAGCGTTAAAACGGTTAAGACAAACAATAGCCGCGCAACAAAATGTGCCGGCGTATATAATTTTTCCAAACACGGCTTTAATAGATATGTGCGGTAAACTTCCAAAAACTAAAGAAGAGTTTTCACAAATATCGGGCGTAGGCTCCCAAAAACTTGAAAAATACGGCGACATTTTTGTAAAAACAATTATTGAGTTTTTAAACGGCAGGTGAAAACAAGGAAGAGGATAAGAAGGTAAGTAACGGCAAGTTGTTAAAGTAGAAAGTAGGAAGGAGTAAGGAGCAAGTGTTGTTAATTCCCCTGACAAAGATGATAAGAGGGTAGGATGGTAGGAAGATAAGTAACGGCAAGTAATAAAGAATAAGTAAAAGGTAAAGACAACGACATGGCTGACAGGATGCTGTTATTCCCCTTTTATAAAGGGTTAATGTTCAAAAAGTGTGGTTAAAAGAGGTATTTTTCTAACCAGATTACGACGACAAAAAGAAATATTGATACAATGATTATCAAAAGGGTTTAATAAACGTGTTAAAAACGCTGTAAGTATTGTAAAAGCAATGCCGTAAGAATTCATGGAAAAACAAAGCAAAACAAAACAAGATTTAAGTGTCTTAAATGCTTAAGAACATTTATTTGGAAGAACCGTAGCAACAAACTCAAGAAACAGAAAGTTTGGTTTAAATTGTGGATTACACAAGGCTACACTGTAAAACAATTATCAAAATTGTCAGAGCATTCGCAATCTACAATTAGAAGGACACTTAAATACTGGCTTTCAAAAGAGCCTAATCTTTGTGATGAAAAAGAGCTGTCAAAAATCACACATGTTCTTTATGATGCAACATATTTTCACAGAGGCAATTGCTTTTTGGTTTTGGCTGATAACAAAACAAAAAAGATATTTTTCTGCGAATTTGTTAGAAGCGAAAACTATCAGCAAGCAAGAAACTATTTTGACAGATTAAAAGCATTTGGATTAAGACCAAAAGTTTTAATTTCCGACGCGAATCAAACAATATTGAAAGTCTTTCAAGATGTTTGGGCTAATGCCATAATGCAAAGATGTTTGATCCATGCCAGTTTCCAAACAATCAGGTTTTTGCATAAAAACTCTAAGACAAAAGCGGCGCAAGACTTAAAAAGCATTGCCATTGCCTGCTCAAGAATTAAAAGCCAAAAGAATAAAGAAGAATTTGAAAATGCTTACACAAACTGGCGTTTGAAATATGAACCTTTTATAAAATCTTTGCCAAATGAAAGCTATGAATACAAAGAAATAAACAAAGCAAATACTTTTTTAAAAGACTCGTTAAAAGATATTTTCTATTTTTTAAAAGATCGTCAAATAGCAAGCAATACGAATTATTTAGAAAATCTATTTAAGACATTAAAAGAAAATATACGCCGTCATAATGGGCTTACTAAAAAACATAAAATCGCTTTTGTTAAATGGTTTTTTTTCTTTAAAAACCCCAAAAAAACCACACTTTTTGAACATTAACCCTTATAAAAAGGGGTGCCCGATAGGGCGGGGTATTTGTTGTTGCTGTTGATTCTTAATTTGTAATTAAAACAAACAATCTGGCGCTTGTAAGTAAGATGTTAATCCTAAAACAAGCCTGCCCTATAAATAAGGTTGTAATACAGGGTTAGCGCCTCGGAGTCTGCGTAGCAGCAGGGTATTTGTGGCATAATATATAAAAAAAGTTGCTAAAAAACCCAAAAAAGTTTTAAAACATAGATGACAAAATATTTTGAAGCTTATAGTTGCTTGTAATTTCGGAAGATTGCCGGTTCATTTATTTTGTATCCATATTTTTAAAAGAAAATATTTCACTTCCCGTATTTTTGCGCGTAATCGTTAATTGCGTTTGTGGCGTTTAAAATATTGTTAACGGTGTTACATCCGCCAACGCATCCGCCGAGGCAGCACATAACTTCTATAAGGTTTGCCTTAGCGTGACCTTTCGCGTAAGATTTAAGTTTTAAAATTGTTTTTTTATCAAAACCCGCCACATGTTCTTCTCTAACTTTTTGCCGCGCGGCTGCGCTTAAATATCTTTTAACCGCGTTTAACACTCCGCCGAAAGTGCCGAACGTAAGCGCTTCTTTTGTTATGGCAAGTTTAAACTGTTCGTTTATGCAATCTTTAAGATTTATATTTTTACCTTTCATCATGGCTTCAAGCTCTTCAAAGCTTAAAACAAAATCTACCAAATTATCCTTTTGCGCTTCCTTGCGTTTTGACAAACACGGCGAAATAAAAACCGTCGCCGCATGCGGATTTTTTTTGCGCGCAATTTCTGCCGCGTAATGCATTGGGGTAGCAGTGTGCGAAACAAAAGGCACAAGTTCCGGAATATGTTTTTGAACTAAACGCACATAAGCGTGGCAGCACGACGTTGTCATAAAACGTTCGCCTTTTTGCAAAACGCGTTCGTTAAATTCCGCGGCTTCGTTTTCGGCGGTAACATCCGCGCCAAGCGCAACTTCTATAACTTCAGAAAACCCCAGCTCTTTTATTGCGGTTTTTAATTTGCCCATGCTTACGCCGAACTGTCCGGCTATTGAAGGCGCCATCAGGGCAATAAGTTTTTTGTTGCTTTTAGTTAATTTTAACACGCTTAAAAATTGCGTTCTTTCAATAACCGCGCCAAACGGGCAGGCTTTTACGCACTTGCCGCAGCTTATGCACAGCGAGTGGTCAATAACCGCGGTATCTTTATCGGCGCCTTTGTCGGCTTTTTTTATTGCGGATACCGGACAAGATTCTTCGCACGGAACGGTAATTTTCAAAATTGCGCCGTAAGGACACGCGTCTTTGCATTTGCCGCAATTTTTGCAGGTATCCTGATTTATTTGCGCGCGGTGATTGTTTACGGACACGGAAGTAAAAGGACAGCTTCTAACGCATTGGCGCGACAAACACCCTTGGCAAATTTCAGAAACCATATATCTGCTTTTTACGCAAGATTTGCACGCAGAACGCAAAATTGTAAGAAGCTTGTTGCTGGAGTGGTCAAAATTCGGGTTGTTTTGCGCAACGTAATCCGTAAGAGGAAGCGCTTCGTCAATTTCGTTTACGGAATAACCAAACGCCGCCAAAGCGCGAAGACGCAAAATTGCGCGCTCTTTATATTCGCAGCATCTGAAAGTTGCTTCCTGCCCTTTTGGAATAATATTAAACGGTATGCGGTTAGCGTCTTTTTCAAGAGTTCCGGCGTAAAACGCGCGGGCTATTTCTTCTAAAACTTCGGTTTTAAAATGTTCGGAATAATTTTTATTTAAGTTCATAATGCAAATATTTTAGCATATAAATGTTACATAATCTAACTTGAAAATACGCTGTAAAAAGTAGCTTGCGTGCAAACTTTAAGTAATGAAAAATAAACTTCCGGCGGGAGTTTAATAAAATATTGTTGCAATAAAATAAAAAGCGCTTTCGTTAATTTATCAAGCAGATAAATTTGAGGAGGCGCAAAATGAAGAAAATAACAATGATGTTGGCGGTTGTGTTAAGCTTAACTTTCAGCGCAAGCGCGTTTGCGGCAAACCGTTCGGGATACATGGCAAATTACAAAGATACCCGCAATCACAACGTTTACTCGCAGAGGTATGACAATCACAGACACGATAAAATTATAATCGTAAAAGAAGTCCGCCATCAGCCGAAAAAAGCAGTTGCGGTAAAAAAACACGCAAACCCTAAACCGTTAAGCGACACATCCGCAGCTCTTGTAGGCGTGGGGCTTGTAGCATTAATTGCCGCCGCAGTTATCAACTAAAATAAAATTCGCGCTAACAATCCAACAATAAAAAAAGAGTCCGGCGCAGCTACCGCCGGACTCTTTTCGCATTTTGAAAAATATTTCAAACTATTGATATAGATGATAAGAGGGTAGGATGGTAGGAAGGTAAGTAACGGCAAGTAATAAATAATAGGTAACAAGTAATAAGTAAGAAGGAGTAAGGAGCAAGGAGCAAGGAGCAAGGAGCAAGGAGCAAGGAGCAAGGAGCAAGGAGTAAGGAGTAAAATATTATGAACTGTCTTTTCTTCCTCGCCCCTTGCGGGAGAGGGTAGGGTGAGGGGTATGCCGTTAACCAAGTTGTTGTCTTTGTCATTAGTCTTTGCCGCCCTCAAGCGGTTTATGAGTGGAGTATTTTTATCACACTAAAAATTCCCCGATAGTTTATTTTAATTGCGAATTAACGTCAAAGAAAAATACCCCGCCCTATCGGGCACCCCTTTATAAAAGGGGAATTAACGACTCCGCTGTTTGTTACTTTTTACTTATTCTTTATTACTTGCCGTTACTTATCTTCCTACCATCCTACTCTCTTATCATCTTTATCAGGGGAATTGACAACACCTGCTCCTTACTCCTTCCTACTTTCTACTTTAACAACTTGCCGTTAACCTACCCTACAAAATACTCCAGCAAAAACACCACTGCTGCGCCTAAAAAAATTGTCAGAGGCGCAATGCGGTTTGTAATTTTGTGCGTTTCGGGAATTAAGTCCGAAGCCGCAAGAAAAATAAACGAACCCGCCGTAACCGAAAGCAGCGCGCCGAGAAAATCTTGCGTTAGATTTGTAAATAAAAACATTCCTATAATTGTGCCTACCGGCGTAAATAAAGCCGTAGCAAGCGAAAACCGAAAAATTTTATTTTTTTTGACTCCCGTATGCAAAAGAATTGCGGATATTGTTATGCCGTCGGGAAGTTTGTGCAGCAACACGGCAAGAGTTGTAAGTATTCCAAGCCCCGAGTTTGCTTCAAAACCAACGGCAATAATTAAACCGTCTATTAAAGAATGCAGCGACAAACCTATAACCGAAGTCGTCCCCATATGTTTGTGACATTCGCCGTCGTGGCACGGGTGAAATAAAACCACAAACTGTAAAAAAAACATCGCTAAAAACCCGCCTAAAACAAAAAGCAAACCTTTAGGATTTGCGGCAAGCCCTTCCGGCATTAAATGCGCAAAAGCTATTGCAAGCATTACGCCTGCCGCAAAGTTTATAAGAAGTATTGAATTTTTTTCCGCCCACTTATGAAATTTTAAAACAATAGCAGTTCCTAAAAGAGCCGACGATGCGGCAATTAAAGAATAAATAATTTCCATAATGTTAGTTTCCCGCCTTTATCCGTTTTAAAGATTTTGCCGCAAGCATTACGCAGCCCGCTGCGGCAACAACCGCAAAAAATAAACTTAAATAAAACTCAAAACTTTGCAATGCGATCTGCAAAATAACAAGCGCCATGCAGAACGCTGCAGCTAAAAAAGTTAAAGCCGTGTTTTTATAATTGTTAACTGATATTTTAAAACAAATTAACAGTCCTGCGCAAGATATGCCCGAAAATAAATAAGTTAAACCTGCATCGGCGCCAAAAGGTTTTGAAAAACTTGCGGCAGATTTTACCGCTATAAGAACAGAAATAAAAAACAGCGCGGGAACAATAAAAATTACTAACCGCGCCAAAGCTTTTGCAAATTCTCTGTCGCCGGTTTTAAAATGCGCGGCAAATTTCATAAACGCATAAAGCCCGGCGGTAAAAATTATTGACGCGCTTGCAAAAAGAGAAAAGCTGCGCGCAAAATAAGAGCCTGCCGCGGCGGTGAGCGTTAAAACTAAACTCAAAACCAAAACGGCAGGCAATAAATATTTTTTATTCATTAAAGTCTGTAGCTGTTTTTTTCCGTAAATTTAATAATGTCGCCCATAATTTTAACGGCGTTTGCGGGAAAGGCGCCTACGGCGGTTTCCGCAGAAAGCATAACATAGTCGCTTCCGTCAATAATTGCGTTTGCAACGTCGGAAACTTCGGCTCTTGTGGGTATGGGGTTTTCAACCATGCTTTCAAGCATTTGCGTTGCGGTTATAACAAATTTTTTGCGGACTTTGCATTTTTTAATTATATATTTTTGAACAACCGGCACGGTGTAAAGCGGAATGGAAATTCCCATGTCGCCGCGGGCAACCATTATGCCGTCGCAAACGTCAAGAATTGACGGAAGATTGTTTATTCCGTCGCGGTCTTCAATTTTTGCCACAAGTTTGCAATGAGTGTTTTTTAAAGAACGCAAAACGTCTATAAGAGGTTTCATGTCCTGCGCGTTTCTAACAAAAGAGTTTGCAACAAAATCTACGTTGTGTTTTAACGCAAAAAGCATGTCCTGATAATCTTTTTCTTCAATAAGCGGAAATTTAAGTTTTGCCGCGGGAATGTTTACGCCTTTATGTTTTTTAAGCGTATAATCCATGTGAACTTCCGCAATAATTTCGGAAGCTTTGGAAGACAGAACGGTAAGTCTTAAGTTTCCGTCGTCAATAAAAACTTCCATTCCCTTTTTTATGTCCGTTAAAGACCCTGAATAGTCTATGTTTATTTTTTTATCGTCGCCGATAATATCTTTGTTTGTTAAAATAAGTTTTTGACCTTTTTTAAGATCTACTTTCCCGTTGTTTGCAAGTTCGCCTACTCTTATTCTGTGACCTTCAAGATCCGCAAGAATTTTTACGTTCTTTCTGTATTTTTTGTTAAGAGCTTTTATCATTGCGAAATCTTTTTCGTACTCTTCGTAAGTTCCGTGGGAAAAATTAAGTCTTACCACGGTCATTCCGGAATCCGCCAATTTTTTAAGCAGCGGTAATGAACGCGTTGCCGGCCCTAATGTGCAAATAATTCCTGTTTTAGACACTGTAAACTCCTGTTTAGAAGCTAAGAAGTTGGAAGTTTAGAGGATTAAAATCTGTTGCCTAACTTCCAAACTTCTTAGCCGCTTGTATTATTTTGTTTTCGGTAAATGTTTCAGCGACTCGCAAACTAATTCCGACGGATAATCGTAATCCTGCATTTTGCCGGAAAGGTAGTTATCGTAAGCGGACAAATCAAAATGTCCGTGTCCGGACAAGTTAAACAATATAGTTTTAGATTTTCCTTCTTCTTTTGCTTTAAGAGCTTCGGTTATCGCCACGCGTATTGCATGGGCAGATTCCGGAGCCGGCAAAATTCCTTCGGTTCTTGCGAAAGTTACCGCGGCTTCAAAAACTTCTTTCTGGCGAACCGTTACGGGGTCAACCAAATTATGTTTAACAAGAGCAGATACAAGCGGAGACGCGCCGTGATATCTTAACCCTCCGGCGTGAATTCCTCCGGGCATAAACGTGTGCCCTAAAGTGTACATTTTTAACGCGGGCGTAAAACCGGAACTGTCGCCGTAGTCGTAAGCTAAAACGCCTTTAGAAAGTTTCGGGCATGCCGACGGCTCCACCGCTATTGCTTTAAGATTTTTTACTTTTCCGGAAAGTTTGTCGTATAAGAAAGGAAATGCCGTGCCCGAAAAATTAGAACCGCCGCCAAGGCATGCTATAACAATGTCGGGATAATCGCCGGCAATTTCAAGCTGTTTTTTTGCTTCAAGTCCAATAACCGTTTGGTGCATTGCCACGTGGTTTAAAACGCTTCCCAAAGAATATTTTGCATCTTTGTGCGTTACAACGTCTTCAATAGCTTCGCTGATTGCAATGCCCAAAGAACCTTCGCTGTTGGGGTTTTCCGCTAAAACTTTTCTGCCTACTTCGGTTTGATTAGACGGGCTTGCAAAAACCTGCGCGCCGTAAACCTGCATTAAAGATTTTCTATACGGTTTTTGCTCATAAGAAACTTTCACCATATAAACTACGCATTCCAGCCCGAACATTTGGCATGCCATTGAAAGAGCCGACCCCCACTGACCGGCGCCCGTTTCGGTGGCAAGTCTTTTAACGCCTGCTTTTTTATTGTAGTAAGCCTGCGCTATTGCGGAGTTGGATTTATGGCTGCCCGACGGGCTTACGCCTTCGTTTTTAAAATAAATTTTTGCCGGCGTATCTAAAAATTTTTCAAGATTTGTCGCGCGTACCAGCGGAGAAGGTCTCCAAATTTTGTATGCGTCTATAACTTCGTCGGGAATATCTATAAATCTTTCGGCGCTTAATTCCTGCTTAATTATTTCCGGCGGGAAAATAGCGGAAAAATCTTCGGCCGTTGCCGGTCTGCCCGCCTGAACGTTGTATGGAGGGTCAAGCGGTTCGGGCAAATCCGCCTGAATATTATACCACTGGCGCGGAATATCTTTTTCGTCTAAAAATATTTTTTTGGATTTTACAGCCATTATGTTCTCCTTAAATTTTCAATGGTTTTTCAATGGAATGCCGTTGCCGCCATTGAACCGCGGGAGAGTGAAACGTCCCGAAATTAAAAATTATCGGTATTATATACAATATTAATAGTAAAAGTCAAATTTTGGCGCGGAAAACGCAAAAAGCGCAAAATTAAAAAAATGATTGTAAAATAAAACCATTATTGTTTTTACAAAAATATTGACATTTTTATCAAATTTTATTATAAAATAAATGAATTTATGAAAATTTACGCTGTATCGAAGTTGGCGGCATAAAAGCCGTCCGCGGAGGAATAGATGAAAAAACCGGATGTGGTAAAACGAGTAGCGGATGTTTCAGGTTTAACGCAGGGAGATTCTAACAGAGCTATTAAAGCTTTGGTAAAAGTTATTCAAGACAGCTTAAAAAGCGGCGAAGTGGTTTCTTTATCGGGCCTTGGCTCTTTCCGAGCTAAAGCGCGAAAAGCAAGACAGGGCAGAAACCCAAAAACCGGAGAGGTTATTCCTGTGCCGCCGGGAAAAAAAGTTTCTTTTAAACCTACTACAACATTAAGAAAAATAATCCAATAATTATAGAGGGATAGAAGTTTGGAAGTTTTGAAGCGTAGTTGCAGTTGCTAAACTTCAAAACCTCCAAACTTCCAAACATCTTATATGATAGAAATAGAACCTTCAAAAAAACTCAACAAGCTGCCGCCATACCTGTTTACAAAAATTAATATTTTGAAAGCGGAAGCCTACGCCAAAAATCTTGACGTTATAGATTTGGGCATGGGAAATCCCGATTTACCCACGCCGACGCATATTGTTGACAGACTTTGCGACACGGTAAAACATCACAAAAACACGCACAGATACCCGCAGGCAAAAGGCATGCCGAAATTTCGCCGCGCAGTTTCGGAATGGATGGCAAGGCGTTTCGGCGTTGAGCTTGACCCCGCCAACGAAATTTTATCTTTAATAGGCTCTAAAGAAGGCATAGCGCATTTGTGCTTTGCATATTTAAACCCCGGCGATTACGTTTTAGTTTGCGACCCTGCTTACCCCGTGCATTTTAACGGCGTGGCTTTGGCGGGCGCAAAAATATATTCTATGCCGTTGCTTGAAAAAAATAATTTTTTGCCGGACTTTACGAAAATTCCGGAAAAAACCGCGCAAAAAGCAAAAATAATGTTTTTAAATTATCCGAACAACCCGACGGCGGCCGTTGTTGACGATAACAATTTTTGGAAAGAAGCCATAAAGTTTTGCAAAAAATATAATATTCTTTTAGTTTCGGACAACGCTTATTCGGAGCTTACTTTCGGCGACTACTGCGCGCCGTCAATTTTTGAATTTGCGGGAGCAAAAGACGTTGCTTTGGAATTTCACTCTTTTTCAAAAACTTTCAATATGGCGGGCTGGCGCTTAGGCTGGGTTTGCGGCGCAAAAAAACTTTTGTATCCGCTTGAAAAATTTAAATCTTTTTTAGATTACGGTTCGCCCACGTTTATGCAGCTTGCCGCTGTTGCCGCGCTTAACGGTCCGCAAGACTGCGTTAGAGAGCTTGCCGCAGTTTACGAAAGAAGAATGAAAAAAATGGTCGCGGGTTTGTCAAAAATAGGCTGGCGCGTTAAAGAAACAAAAGCCACAATGTACGTGTGGGCGGGTCTTCCGGACTGTCTAAAAAAACAGGGTTCGCTAAAAGTTGCCGAAGATTTACTTAAAGAAACCGGCGTGGTAATTTCCCCCGGAGCGGGTTTCGGCAAACACGGCGAAGGCTACGCAAGAATGTCTTTAGTAACCCATGACAGCCGCTTCCACGACGCGCTGTTAAGAATAAACAAGTTTACAAAGAACGCAAAGGAATGCAAATAATATGTCCAAACAACAAATAAACGTAGGGCTTATAGGTTATGGTACCGTCGGGAAAGGCGTTGTTAGAATTTTGGAAGCTAACAAAAAAATTGCGCTTCGCAAGGCGGGCGTGCCTATAAAAGTTAAAGCGATATGCGATTTAAAACCCATAGACAGAAAAGATTTATACGTTAAAAATTTTCGCGATATAATTAACGACCCTGAAATAGATTTAATAGTTGAACTTATCGGCGGATACGAACCCGCGCGGACAATAATTTTGGAAGCGCTTAAAGCCGGCAAAAACGTAGTTACCGCAAACAAAGCCGTTTTGGCAAAATACTGGGACGAAATTTTTACCACGGCGCAAAATTGCCAGCAGTCTATTTATTACGAAGCGTCCGTCGGCGGAGTAATTCCCGTTGTGCAGGGCTTAAGCGAAGGTTTGGCGTCCGAAGAAATTTTAGAAATAAAAGGCATTCTTAACGGCACCACAAATTTTATTTTAAGCGAAATGACAAAACGCGGCGTTTCTTACGGAGAAGCTTTAAAAAGCGCGCAGCAAGCCGGTTTTGCCGAAGCTAACCCGAGTTTTGACGTTGACGGAATAGATACCGCAAACAAACTTGCAATACTTGCTTCTCTTGCGTGGGGCGGCTGGATAAAAGTTAAAGATATCGCCGTTAAAGGCATTGCGGATTTAGATATTCAGGACGTTTTAATTACGCAGGAGTTCGGTTACGATATAAAACTTATCGGTTCCGCAAACAAAACAAAAGACGGCATAGATTTGTCCGTGCAGCCTTGTCTTGTAAAGCACGACCACGCTTTTGCCACCGTTGAAAACGAGTATAACGCCGTTATGATTACCGGAAAAGATTCCGGCGACGTTTTATTTTACGGTAAAGGCGCGGGGCAGGGTCCTGCGGCAAGCGCGGTTGTTTCGGACATTATAAACATGTCCGAATTTATAGTTACAAACACGGCGGGAATTGTGCCGGACGTTGTTTACGATAAAAAAACAAAAATTAAAATTTTGCCGTCGGGAAAAAGCAAAGCTCCGTATTATTTAAGGCTTAATGTGGTAGATAAGCCCGGCGTGCTTTCAAAAATTTCAGGAATTCTCGGAAACAATAAAGTTTCCATAGCCTCGCTTGCCCAGCCGGACGTTTCCGGTTCCGACAGCGTGCAGATAATAATTATTACCCACGAAACAAAAAGAGAAAATTTAGAAAAAGCGCTTAAACAAATAGACGCTTCAAAATCTATAGTAAAAACAAAAACCGTAAAAATTAAAATAGAACTTTAATATAAAACGTAAACTCAAACCTTCGGCGCATTGTAAAACCGCGCCGGAGGTTTTTATTTGGTCAACCACGTATATTTTGCATATGGTTGACCCTTTGTTTTGTATATTGTAAAATATCAATAACGACAAAGTGAAAAGTTGAAAGTTGAAAGTGAAATTAACGAAAAAAGCGAGGTTTTTGTGGAAAAATTAATTTTGGATACTGTTGCCGGAAAACAAATTTCTCAAGAGGAAGCTTTAAGTCTTTTTGATTTTGATATTGAAGATTTATTTTTTGCGGCTACAAAAATACGTAAAAAATTTAAAGGCAATAAAGTAAAAATTTGTTCGATAATAAATGCTAAATCCGGACAGTGCAGCGAGGATTGCAAGTTTTGCGCGCAGTCGGTTCATCATAAAACCGCCGTTAATGTTTACCCGCTTGTTTCAAATGAAAAAATAGAGGAAGTTTCAAACAAAGCGTTGGAAAACGCGGGGTGTTTTGGAATTGTTTCAAGCGGAAACAATTTGACCGACGAGGAAATAGACAGGCTTTGCGAAGTTCTTAAAAAACATAAGAAATCCGACCATTTCGGCGCGTCAATAGGGCATCTTTCGGACGTATCTTTGAAAAAATTAAAAGCGGCAGGTTTAAAAAAACTGCATCACAATCTTGAAACTTCCGAAAGTTATTTTAAAAATATTTGCACAACCCACACATACGCGCAAAGGAAAGACACTATAATAAGAGCGAAGGCTCTCGGTTATGAAATTTGCTCCGGCGGACTTTTCGGCATTGGCGAAAAGTTAAAAGACAGAGTTGAACTTGCTTTCACTTTAAAAGAACTTGGCGTCAACAGCGTGCCTATGAATTTTTTAATGCCCGTTAAAGGCACTGCTTTTGAAGGCGCAAAACCCATTTCGCCGACAGAAATTTTAAAAACTATCGCCGTGTTTAGAATGGTTTTACAAACTCCCGACATTATGATTTGCGGCGGCAGAGAAATAAATTTAAGAGATTTACAATCAATGATTTTTTTTGCCGGAGCCAGCGGCACAATGAGCGGCGGATACCTTACAACATGGGGCAGAGATGCGGCTGCAGACAAGCAGATGATAAAGGATTTGGATTTAGAAATAGACCCTCACAGGTAAATCGCTTTATCTTTTGAGTTTGGGCGTCGTTGCGCGCCTTGTTAATCTAAAAATACTTCGCGATTACCGCTTTGTCTTACTTCCTTATTCCACTTTAAACTCTATCGTTAACACTACGCAACTGTCAAATAATTTTGTAGAATTATGGAAATGATAAGAAACTTTATTTTAACCGCTATTTTTGCAATATTATTTTTTGCGGGCTGCGCAACAAACTTCGCAACAACGCAAAGCGGTTTGCCGGACAATTCCGGCAGAACTATTTTTTACGGTTTATATCGTAACGATTTGCGCTTTCGCGCGATAGCCGTAAATGAAACGGACGGCTATAGGGTTGTTATAACCAACGATTTAGGCGCGAAGCTGCAAGATATGAAAGTGTCAAAATCTTCCGGCGCGGATTATTATTTTATAGCGTCGCTTATGCCGAAAAATACAATTGAAGAGTTTGAAGTTTTCTTTCAGGAATATTTTTGCGCCGACAGTAAAAACGATATAAAAAATGTTAACGGCAGAACTTACTATTACGATAACGCAGGCAACGCCGTTTTGTGGATAAAAGAAATATGAAATACGGATTTGTAAAAGCAGCGGCGGCAACGCCCAAAATAACCATAGCCAATCCCTCGGCAAACGCCGCGGAGATTTCGGCATTTATAAAAAAGAGCAGCGCCCTTGGCGCCGAACTTTTGGTTTTCCCTGAACTTTGCGTTACGGGTTACACCTGCGGAGATTTGTTTTTGTCTGACGTTCTTAAAAACGCAAGCGAAAAAGCGTTAGAAAAAATAGTCGCCGCCTCCAAAAAAAGCAAGGCGTTAATTTTTGTGGGCGCGCCTTTGTGGCATAAAAGCAAACTTTATTCCGCAGCCGTAGCAATACAAAGCGGAAAAGTTTTAGGCGTTGTGCCAAAAACTGCGCTGCCTTCTTACTCGGAATTTTACGAGCTGCGCCATTTTTCTTGCGGAAAAAATATTAACGATACAATTAATATTTGCGGCGCAAAAGTGCCTTTTAGCGCAAACATTATATTTAGCGCGGCGGGTAGCGACAACGTTAAAGTGTCCGCGGAAATTTGCGAAGATATGTTTATAGCGTCGCCGCCGTCAATACGCCACGCGCAGGCGGGAGCGACAATTATTGTAAACCTTTCCGCTTCAAACGAACTCGTGGGAAAAAGCGACTACAGAAAAACTTTAATAAAAGCGCAAAGCGGAAGACTTTCCGCCGGATACGTTTACGCTTCCGCCGGAGAAGGCGAATCCGTCAGCGATATAATTTTTTCAGGGCATCGCATTATTGCCGAAAACGGCGAAATATTGGCAGACAGCGAACTTTTTGAAAGCGGTTTAACCGTCAGCGAAATAGACGTTGAAAAACTTGCTTTTGAACGCCGCAAACTTAATGTTTTTGAAAATGAAAGTTCAAATTATATAAACGTAGAATTTAAATTTAATAAAAAAAAAACCGCTAAACCGGTAAGACAATTTTCTCAAACCCCGTTTGTTCCTAAAGACAATAAAATAATTTCTTCACGCGCGGAACTTATATTGCAAATACAGTCGCGCGCGCTTGCCCAAAGACTAAAACTTACAAATTCCGACGCGGTTATAGGCGTGTCCGGCGGGTTAGATTCTTGCCTTGCGCTGCTTGTAATTTTAAGAAGTTATAAAATTTTAAACCGAGACAAAGAAAATATTATTGCCGTAACTATGCCCGGGCCCGGCACAAGCGCAAAAACTCTTGCAAATGTTGAAAAACTCGGGCGTGCTTGCGGCATTAAAATCCGCAAAATTCCTATTTTAAAATCCGTTGAAAATCATCTTGCGGATATAAATCATAAAGGCTCAAAAGATATTGCTTATGAAAACGCGCAGGCGCGCGAACGCACGCAAATTTTAATGGACATTGCCAACGCCGAAAAAGGTTTGGTTGTAGGCACCGGCGACTTGTCTGAAATTGCGCTCGGGTGGAATACGTATAACGGCGACCACATGTCAATGTATGGCGTTAATTGCGGCGTGCCGAAAACTCTTGTAAAATATCTTGTGGCTTACGAAAGCGGCAAAGTTGCTTTTTACAAAAACGCGCTTAACGATATTTTAAACACGGAAATAAGTCCGGAACTTTTACCGCATAAAAACGGCAAAATTTCGCAAAAAACCGAAAAGCTTATAGGCCCTTACGAACTTCACGATTTCTTTTTATATTATACCGTTCGCTTCGGACAAACGCCGGATAAAATTTTATTTGAAGCCGCGCAGGCGTTTGCCGGCAAATACAAAAAAGATGAAATAAAAAAATGGCTTAACGTTTTTATAAAACGTTTTTTTGCAAATCAGTTTAAACGCAACTGCGTTCCCGACGGAGTGAAAGTAGGAACTATTGCCCTTTCTCCCAGAGGAGACTGGCGAATGCCCAGCGAAGCCTCGGCAGAAGAATGGCTTAACGGCAGGTAAAAGGTAAAAAGTAATAAATAAGAATAGATTCCGGCTTTTGCCGGAATGGCGTTCTGCGTGTGTTTGTCGTTAAGCCGTTAGACGTTGCCGCCCTCAAGCGTCTTATGAGTGGAAAGTTTTTATCGCACTAAAAATTGCCGCATGTTTGAGCACAAACCTTAAAGTCGTTATCGTGCGAGTTCGGCAATTGCGATAAAAACTTGTAACGAATGCTTGCCGGCGGCAGAGTTTTTGCTTACTTTTTGATCGTCTGCAAAAAGTGAGGCGGGGGTTGGGGCGCAGCGCCCAAGGTGTTGGCAGGTATATATCGTAATATCGGCAAATTTAAATTTTTAATTAAAACATAAAGGCAACTTTAAATGAACAGAGAGAAATTTTTAGATATTCTAAAATCGCGGGTTTTGATAATGGACGGGGCTACGGGAACGGAGCTTCAGAGAAAAAAATACCTTGACGACGTTGTAATTCCCGAAGAGCTCAATATTAAATATCCGGGCAGAATTTCAGACGTTTATTCTTCTTATATTGAAGCGGGTTCCGACATAATTTTGGCAAATACTTTCGGGGCAAATCCCGTGCGCTTAAAGCATCACGGGCTTTTAGACAGCGCCGACGAAATAATTAAAAACGGAATAGATTTAATTCGCAAAGCCGCGGGCGGCAAAGAAATTATTGCCGCCGGCGATATTTCTTCAATAGGAGAATACGCCCAGCCTTTAGGCAGGCTTTCTTTTGACGAAGTTTACGAAGCGTTTGCGTTTCAGGCAAAACTTCTTGCGCGTCACGGAGCGGACATTGTAGTTATAGAAACAATGACGGAAATTAAAGAGCTTAAAGCCGCAATTCTTGCCGTGCGCGACAACTTTAAAGGCGCAATAATTTCGCAGATGACTTTTTCTAAAGACGGCACAACCGTTACCGGAACAGACTTGCAAAGTTTTGTCGCCATGGCTGAAAGTTTGGGCGTTGACGCGCTTGGGCTTAATTGTTCCATAGGTTCTAAAGATTTGGCGGCGCTTGCAAAAAAGTTAACCAAAAATACAAATCTGCCTATTTCTTTCAAACCTAACGCCGGCGTTCCGGTTTTGATAAATCACGAAACAATTTTCCCCGAAAAAAAAGAACAGTTTATAGAAGCAAGCTTACGCGCTTACGCCGACGGCGTCAATATGTTTGGCGGCTGCTGCGGAACGCGCCCCGAATTTATAAAAACGCTTGCGGGGGAACTCAAAAATAAAAGTCCGCGTTTGCGCCAAAGCGTAAATAAATTTTTCTTTTCCGCAAGAACAAAAGCGTTGGATATAAATGAAATTAAACGCCCCGTAATTATAGGCGAAAGAATAAACCCTACGGGCAGAAAAAAGTTTCAGGAAGATTTGTTGAAAGAAAATTTTGCCGCGGTAAAAGACGAAGCGCGCGCGCAGGAAACGGCAGGAGCGCATTTGCTTGACGTAAATATGGGCGTGCCTCAAGCCGACGAAGTTAAACTTTTAACCGACGCAGTGGAGCAAATACAAGAAATTGTTTCAACGCCGTTGTGCATAGATTCAAGCAATATTAACGCGCTGGCGCAGGCGGTTAAAAATTGCGCCGGAAAGCCGTTAATAAATTCCGTCAACGGCGAAGATGAAAGACTTGCGCAAATTTTGCCTATTGTAAAACGTTACGGCGCGGCGGTAATTGCGCTTACTACCGACGACAACGGAATTCCTAAAACTGCCGAAGATCGTTTAAAAATAGCGGCAAAAATTTTAAAAGCCGCGGACGCCGCAGGCGTTGAAAGAAAAAATATAATTTTTGATTATTTGGTTTTGTCGGTAAGCGCGTCGCCCGAGCAGGCGGGCGAAACTCTTAAAGCCATAAAAGAATCTAAAAAACTTTATCCGCAGTGTTTAACGGTTTTGGGCGTTTCAAATATATCTTTCGGGCTTCCGTCAAGACAAACTATAAACTCCTCATTTTTAAAAATGGCGTTGAGCGCGGGTCTTGATTTTGCAATTATAAACCCGGGCGAAAATTGGAATATTTCGGATAAGTATGCAAAAGGTTTGCTTGAAAATAAAGATAAAGGCGCGGCAAATTATATGGAGGCGTTTGCTTCTTATAAAAAGCCCGCCGCAAAAGAAACAGAAAGTTTATCTTTGGAAAAACAGCTTTATAACGAAGTGCTTCACGGAAATAAAGAGTCTGTTGCGGATATTGTTCATAAAATAATAGCCGAGGATAAAAATCCGTTTAAAATCGTAAACGATAACGTTTTAGCGGCGCTAAATTTAGTCGGCGATAAGTTTGCCGCAAAGGAATATTTTTTGCCGCAGATAATTCTATCGGCGCAAGCCGCTCAAAGCGCTTTTGCGATAATTAAAAAAACTTTGAAAAAAGATACGGTAAACGCGGCGGGTAAAGTTATAATGTCCACGGTCAAAGGCGACATGCACGATATCGGAAAAAATATTGTTTGCGCCGTTTTGGAAAGTTACGGTTTTGACGTTGTAGATATGGGCGTAAACGTTGACTCTCAAATAATAATAGATAAAGCGCGCGAAATAAAACCTCTTGCTATAGGCTTGTCCGCGCTTATGACAACAACAATGCCTGAAATGGAACGCGCTGTTAATTTAAGAAACGCCGCGCATATAGAAACGCCTATAGTTATAGGCGGCGCCGCGGTAACAAAAAAATACGCCGACGAAATAGGCGCGGATTTTTACGCAAAAGACGCTATGGAAACAGCTCACTTTGTGCAGTCTTTAAGCAAAAAAACAGAAAAAAAGTAACTGGCTTTGTTGCGCGCTTAATAAAAAATTTTCTACGGTTTTAAAAATCATGAAAACATATTCTCAGGAATTTAAAATTAAACTTATGCCGTGGCTTGCCGCCACGGCGTTATTTATGCAGATGTTAGACGGGTCTGTTTTAAACACAGCTCTGCCCGCTATTGCTGACAGCTTGGGCGAAAACCCTTTGCAGATGCAGTCTTCGGTAATTTCTTACTTGCTGGCTGTTGCAATTTTTCTTCCGGTGTCGGGTTGGTTTTCGGATAAGTTCGGCATAAAAAAAGCTTTTTTGTTTGCAATTTCCGTTTTTACTTTAGGTTCGTTTTGCTGCGCAATGTCGGGAAGTTTGCTGACGCTTTCATTGTCAAGAATTTTACAAGGCGCTGGCGGCGCATTTTTGGTGCCGGTAGCGCGTCTTGCGGTTTTAAGAGTTTCTCCCAGAGATCAATACGCAAACGTTTTAAGTTTTATGGTTTTGCCGGCGTTAATAGGTCCGTTAATAGGCCCTACGCTTGGCGGTTTTTTGGTGCAATACGCAAGCTGGCATTGGATTTTTTTAATAAATATTCCCGTCGGTTTTTTGTGTTTTTTTGCAACAATTTATTTAATGCCTAAAATAGATTCTTTGGGCGTTCCCGCAAAGTTTGATTTTAAAGGTTTTTTACTTATTGACGCCGCTATTCTTTTTCTTTCGGCGGTAAGTTTTTCAGAAAATATAATTGGAAATTTCTCAAATTGGAATTTCGCGCTGATTGCTTTAGCGTTTGCCGCTTTTTATTATTTTTACGCGCGCAATCGTAAAAACGCAATTTTTAATATTGCGATGTTTAAAATTCCAAGTTTTGCAATAGGTATTGCCGGAAATATTTTTATAAGAATTGTCGGCGGAGCGTTTCCGTTTTTAGCGCCTTTATTTTTTCAAACCGCGTTAGGCTGGACGCCGTCAAAATCGGGAATGATGATGATTCCCATGGGCATAGCGGCTTTGTTTGCAAAAACTTTTGCCGCGCCGCTAATACTTAAAGCGGGATACAAAAAATTTCTTATCGGCAACACATTATTTTTAAGCACGTTTATACTTGCGGCGGGTTTTATCGGGTTTTCAACCCCGTTGTGGGTAATTGTAGTTTTGTATTCTTTTATAGGTATGGCAAACTCTTTGCAGTTTACGGCAATAAATACTTTAGCGCTTATAGACGTGCCCGATAAATTAATGAGCAGAGCAAACAATTTGCTTTCCGTGTCTTTTCAAATATCAATTTCTTTGGGCGTTGCAATCGCCGCGCTTTTGCTTGCCAAAACCGGCGGCATAGGTTTTGTAGCCGCAAAACAAAACGTGCTTCTGGAGGCGTTTCATTTAACCTATATAATAGTAAGCGCAATTTCCGTAATAGGCGCAGCGCTTTTTATTTTCATTCCTAAATCCGCCGGAACAAAAATTGCTTCAATAGAAAATAATAATATTTAATAAATTTACGACAGGTAAGTTTTAACGCCTATAATTGCCGACACTGATTTTTCCGGCGTCATCAGGTAGTGCTGCGTAAGAGAGATTCCTATTTTTTGTGCGCCAAGCCAGTTTAAAAAATCTTTTTGCGATGAAAGTTGCCAGTCGCCGTATCCGGGAGAGTAGCGTTTTGTTAAAGCGTTGCCGGCGGAGGTTTCAAAATCTTTTATCTGGCTGTTGGCAAGGGTTATGGCTTCTTCCGCCGCAACAGAGCCTGCCGAATCTAAAACAAGCGCGTTGAAAGTTTCTTTGTTTTCTATAAAAAAATTTCTTTTCTGCTCTAAAGCCTTGCCTATAGTTACCGCAATGCCGTAAGCTTTAAAACAGCCGTCCAAAAGTTTTGCAATATCTTTGCCGGTTATTTTAAATTTGCCGCTAAGAGAGATAATATCTTCCGTTATATGTATTTTGCTAAACGCAATAACGGCTTTCGGCGATATAAGTTTTTGCGCCAAAGCCAAATTTTCTTTAATTAAAATTTCCGTTTTGGCGTCAAGTTTTGTTTTGGCTTTAAGGTAGCCAAGGCGCGCAAGAAGTTTTTCGTATGGTATTTTTATTGTTGAAACGTTTATCATGCGTATAGTTTAGCATATTTGGTATAATAGGTATTATGGTAAATAAAGTTATAGATTATAAAAAAGACGAAGTCTTTAAAGCCGGTTTGGACATAGGTTCTACAACGGTAAAGCTTTCAATATTAAATGCAAAAAACGAACCCGTCTATTGCAATTACAAAAGACATCAGCTTGACCTTTTAAACACAATAATAAGTTTGATAGACGAAGCGCCGCAGGAATTAAAAAATACTTCCATGACCGTTTGCGCCACGGGCTCGGGCGCTATAACTTTGTCGCAAAAAACAGGAATAGGTTTTGAGCAGGAAGTTATCGCCTGCACAAAAGCCATAAAAACTTTTTTGCCCAAAGCCGACGTTGCCATAGAGCTTGGCGGCGAAGACGCAAAGATAACTTTTTTCGACGACTCTTCCATAGACCAGCGCATGAACGAAACCTGCGCCGGCGGAACGGGAGCGTTTATAGACCAAATGGCGCAAGTTTTAACTACAGACTCCGCCGGCGTTAACGAACTTGCCAAAAAACATAAAACAATTTACCCCATAGCCGCCCGTTGCGGCGTTTTTGCAAAAACGGATATTATGCCGCTGCTTAACGAAGGCGCGGCAAAAGAAGATATAGCCGCAAGCGTTCTGCAGGCGGTTGTTAATCAAACAATAGGCGGCCTTGCCAGAGGGCGAACCATAAAAGGAAACGTGTGTTTTCTTGGCGGTCCTCTTTTTTTCTTGTCGGAACTTCGCGAACTTTTCATTAAATCTTTAAAACTAAAACCCGAAAATATTTTGTTTCCTCAAAATGCGCACTTTTTTGTTTCGTTCGGCGCGGCGCTTTTGGGCAAAGGAATTAAAACGGAGTTGTCCGCTTTGCGCGTTCAGTTTGAAAATTTAAAGTCGGAAAATTTAAATAATGACGGCGAAAATTTAGCGCCTCTTTTTGCGGACGAAAAAGAGTTTGCCGATTTTGAGCTTCGCCACGCAAAAACCGCCGCAACAAAAACGGAATTAAAAAACGTTGAAGGAAATTTATTTTTAGGCGTTGACGCCGGCTCAACAACCACAAAAGCCGCGCTTATTACCAAAGATAAAAAAATAGCGTATTCATATTACGGACCAAATAACGGCAACCCTCTGCAGTCTGTAGTTGACGTTTTAAAAGACGTTTATAAAAAGCTTCCGGCGCATGCGGAAATTGCGGGCGCGTGCGTTACCGGTTACGGCGAAGCGTTAATAAAAGCCGCGCTTGGTTTTGACGAAGGAGAAGTGGAAACAATAGCCCACTATAAAGCCGCAAGACATTTTAACCCGCACGTATCTTTTATTTTAGATATCGGCGGGCAGGATATGAAATGCATTTACGTTAAAAAAGGGCTTATAGATAAAATAATTTTAAACGAAGCGTGCTCTTCGGGGTGCGGTTCGTTTATACAAAATTTTGCGCAGTCGTTAGGTTACGGCGTTGAAGATTTTGCAAAACTCGCATTGCGCGCAAAAAAGCCCGTAGATTTAGGTTCTCGCTGCACCGTGTTTATGAATTCTAAAATTAAGCAGGCGCAAAAAGAAGGTTCAAGCGCCGCCGATATTTCCGCGGGGCTTGATTATTCCGTAATAAAAAACGCGCTTTATAAAGTTATAAAAATTTCCAATCCCAAAGAGCTTGGCGAAAATATTGTAGTGCAGGGCGGAACGTTTTTTAACAACGGCGTTTTGCGCGCCGCAGAAATTTTGCTTGAAACAAAAGTTACGCGCCCCGACATTGCGGGGCTTATGGGCGCGTTCGGCGCGGCGCTTATAGCTTTGCAAAATAAAAAAACCTCGTCTTCGCTTATAAGCAAAGAAAAATTAAAAGAATTTTCATGTAAAACAAGAGACACGCGCTGCAAAGGCTGCGCCAATAAATGTTTGTTAAACATTACCGTTTTCCCCGACGGCAAAACTTTTATTTCCGGAAACAGATGCGAAAACGTTTTGCAAAATAAAAAAGTGCAGAGTTTTGAATTCAACATGTTTGACTACAAATATAAACGCCTGTTTGATTACTACAAACCGCTGCCCAAAGAAAAAGCGCGCCGCGGAGAAATAGGCATTGCGCGCGCTTTAAATATGTATGAAAATTATCCGTTTTGGTTTGAATTTTTCAGCCGTCTCGGTTTTAGCGTGGTTTTGTCCGACGCTTCTTCCAATGAACTTTTTAATAGCGGTTTGGAAAGCATTCCGTCGCAAACGGTGTGTTTTCCCGCAAAAATGGTGCACGGTCATATTGAAAATTTAATAGAAAAAGGCGTTAAAACAATATTTTATCCGTGCATTCCGTTTGAGGTAAAAGAGTTTAAAGACGCGGACAATCATTACAACTGTCCGGTTGTGGGAAGTTATCCGGAAGTTGTGCGTTTAAACATGGGCGCGCTTGAAGAAAAACAAATAAAATTTTTGCAGCCGTTTTTGCCGTTTGATAACGTTAAAAAACTTATATACAGGCTTCACGAAGAGTTGAAAGATTATAAACTTACAAAAAAAGAAATTGCGCTTGCCGTGCTTAGGGCGCGCGCGTCGCTGAATTTATTTAAAAAAGATATAAGAAAACAGGGCGCAAAACTTATAAAAGAAATTAAAGAAATGGGAAAACCGGCGGTAATTTTGGCGGGGCGTCCTTACCATATAGACCCTGCTATAAATCACGGCGTTGCGGATTTAATTGCTTCGCACGGCATGGCTGTTTTAAGCGAAGATTCCGTGGCGCATTTGTCCGGCGCGCTTCCTAAAATAAATTTTGTAGATCAGTGGATGTATCATTCGCGCCTTTACCGCGCGGCAAATTTAGCCACAAAAATTGACAGTTTGGAACTTATCCAGCTTAACTCTTTCGGCTGCGGGTTGGACGCAATAACCACGGAACAAGTTGAAGATATTCTTTCCAAGTCCGGCAAAATTTATACGGTTTTAAAAATAGACGAAGGCTCAAATTTGGGCGCGGTAAAAATACGCATACGTTCTTTGCTTGCCGCTATAAAAGAAAGAAAAGGCTTAAAGTTCAGCGAAGACGTTTTTGAAGGCACAAAGTTTTCGGAGTTTACAAGAGACATGAAAGATTCTTACACAATTTTGTGTCCGCAGATGTCGCCCGTTCATTTCAGACTTGCCGGTGCCGTTATGCGAGCGCGTGGAATAAAACTTGAAGTGCTTCCTAAAGTAACAAAAGCGGATATTGAAGAAGGTTTAAGATACGTTAACAACGACGCGTGTTATCCTACAATAGTCGTTGTGGGGCAATTAATCAACGCGTTAAAATCCGGAAAATACGATATAAATAAAACCGCAATGATAATTTCGCAAACCGGCGGAGGGTGCAGAGCTACAAACTACGCTGGTTTTTTAAGAAAAGCGGCGGAAAAAGCGGGCTTTAAAAATATTCCCGTAATTTCTTTATCTACAACAAATTCAACGCTCAATAAAACGCTCGGCGTAACGTTCGGGCTTTTAAAAGACGCGCTGCTTGTGCTGCTTTACGGAGATTTGTTAATGCGTCTTTCAAACCGCATGCGCCCTTACGAATTGCACGCGGGTCAGACGGACGCGCTTACCGAAGAGTGGCTTATGAGGCTGTCTGAAACAATTAAAAAAACTTATCTTTTTGAATTTAAAAATACGGTAAAAAAAATCGTCCGCGATTTTGACGCCATACCGGTGAAAAAAATTAAAAAACCGCGCGTTGGCGTGGTGGGCGAAATTCTTGTAAAGTTTCATCCTGACGCAAACAATAATTTAGTTTCGGTTTTAGAAAAAGAAGGCGCGCAAGTCGTGGTGCCGGACATGACCGACTTTCTTCTTTATTGCATGCTTGACGATGTTTATAAACATAAATATCTTGCCGGCAGTTTTAAAAACAGAGCGATATCGTGGATTGCAATACATTACGTTGAAAAACTGCGTTACTCCATAAGAAAGCAGCTTAAAAAAAGTAAAAATTTTGCGTCTTACCACACAACAAAAGAGCTTGCCGATAAAGCGTCTGAAATTATTTCCGTCTGCAACCAAACCGGAGAAGGCTGGCTTCTTACCGCGGAAATGTTAGAGCTTATTGAAGACGGCATTAATAATATTGTCTGCGTGCAGCCGTTCGGGTGTTTGCCAAACCACATAACCGGCAAAGGCGTTATGAAAGAATTAAAACGCCGCTACAATAACGTAAACATTTCCGCCGTTGATTACGACCCCGGCGCCAGCGAAGTAAACCAAATAAACAGAATAAAATTAATGATGTCGGTAGCCCATCAAAATAATAAATAGAAAATTTTGTAATGACATAAATAAAGTTAAAACGTTCTCGCAGTCAAAGTAATAACGCCTCAAAATTTGTTATAATACTTATCGTTGTTTTTACTTGCGCATTGCCGCCATCGTCTAGCGGTTTAGGACATCGCCCTCTCAAGGCGGAGATCACGGGTTCAAATCCCGTTGGCGGCGCTTTATTTTAAATTTTATAATATTAACAACCATAAAAAGGAAAAGAAACGAATGAAAAAGTTAGTAAGCCTGCTAATAACAACGGCAATAGTAGCAGGTCAAATAAACTATGCCTTCAGCGCAAATAATATAGAAGTATCTGCAGGAGCAGGAGCAAACGTAAGGTATGAAGAAGTGGGAGCAAAAAGAACGCCGGTGGTGAATGTAGCAGCGCCGAATGAAAAAGGAATATCGCATAATAAGTATGATAAGTTCAACGTAGATGAAAACAATTTAATATTGAACAATTCAAAAAACAGTATAAAGCCGGAACTATTTAAAGGACAAGGCGCCGCCGGTGAAGACGTAGAAATAGAAGGCAATGTAAATTTAACGCAGCAAGAAGCGGAAGTAATAATAAACGAAGTAATAAGCGGAAACGCAGGAAGCACAATCTTTGGGGCGATAGAAATAGCAGGAAAAAAAGCGGATATAATAATAGCCAACCCGTGGGGGATAGCAGTAAACGGCAGTAATTTTATAAACACAGGGCAAATAAAATTGATAACGGGCTCATCGGAAGAAAATTCCGATGGGCTTTTTTTTAATTTGGGGAAAGCTGGGAGAATAGAAATAGGGGAAGAAGGGTTAGAGCATGAGGACGCAGTAAAGCTGGTAAGCCGGTACACAAAAATAAGCGGAGCGTTGAAAGCAAAAGAAATAGAAATAAAAGCGGGATACGGGAAATACGATAATGAAAGCGAAGAAATAATAAGAGAAGAAGCGCAAGACAACGCAGAAAACAAATACGCAGTAGAAGCAAGCGGATTTGGAAGTATGTATGGGAATAAAATAAAGATAGTGGCAACGGAAGAAGGGTTTGGGGTAAAAACATCTGCAAACAGCAACTTAATAAGCAGCGTAGAAGATATAGAAATAAAAGCAGACGGAAAAGTAGAAATAAAAGGAAAAGTAAACAGCGAAGAAAAAATAAAGATAGAAGCCAAAGAGGTAAAAAACGAAGGCGGAGAAATATACGCCAAAGAGCAAGTGGAAATAAGAGCGGACAAAGCAGAAAACGTATTAGCAGCAGGATATATAGGAAGCGAGGGGGAAGTAAAAATAGGGGTAAAAGAATTAAATAATGTAAGCGGAGTAATAGAAGGGAGCGAAGTTAATATAAAAGCGGACAAAATAAACAACGGGATATACGGGGTAGAAGGGCTAATAAATAAGATAAACGACGAAGGATGGAAAAGCGGGGAAATAAAAGGCGGGAATATAAATATAGAAGGACTAACGCAAGAAAAAGCAAAAGAAGTAAATAATATAGGCAGCGAAATAAAAGCAGAAAACAAGTTAACGATAAAAGCGGAAGAAATAAAGAATGAGGCGATAAAAACGGCGGGGTTGGATAAGATAGAAGGGATAGGGACGATGTATGTAAACAAAACATTAGAGCAGTGGAAGAGACATGTGATACAGTATGAGTATTGGCAAGAATACGCAGGAAAAAGCGCGGGGAAAGATAAAGGAAGTTATATAGGAGCAAACGAGGTAGAAATAGAAGCGGGGAATATAGTAAACGAAAGCGCAACGATAGAGGGAAAAAACAAATTAAGTATAACGGGAAATAATTTAATAAACGGAGCAAGGAAGTTTGAGTATTTATTAAAATCAAGATGGAGCTCGTATAATCAGTGGGCGGCAAACGGATTTTTCGGCGATGAGTATATGAAGGATGGAACAGTAACAGGCGATATATGGAGCAAGTATATATACACAAGCGACGTGCTGGGGAAAATAGTAGGCGGGGAAATAGAAATAAATCTGCAAGGTGATTTGGAACAAGAGCTGTTTAGCGGAGCAATAGTCAGAACCGCGGGCGAAGACGGCAAGCTAATAATGAGCGGTATAGAAGCGGAAAATAATTTAACAATAACGGCGAATAATATAAATAACAGCGCAAGATTAAGCGCGGGCGGGAAAACAGCAATAGAAGCAATAAATAACATAACAAACAACGACGGGGAAATAAGCGGGTTAAAAGAAGTAGAAATAAAAGCGGGAAATAATTTTGAAGGAGCAGCAACAAAGCAGGAAACGGGAGGCAGATACAACGGAGGGAAATGGGCGTTTTTTGGGATACCGAGCTATATAATAGAATACGGAAAAACACACATAAACGAAGGCGGGCAAATATACAGCGGAGGGAATTTAAGCATATATAGCGGCGGAAAAATAAACGCAAAATACCTAAGCATATACGGAGCAGGGGAAGTAAGGCTGGAAAGCGAAGGTGATATAAAATTAGAAGGAATAGAAAAGAGGGACAAATATTACATAAAGTACCATTACGAGTTCGGCGAAGATGTAACAAGACCGCTGTTAGGGGTGTTAAGAAGCGGAGGTGACATGTACATCCAAGGCGAGAAAGCGAATATGAGCTTGAAAGGATACATGATAGGCGTAGGAGGAAATCTGTATTGGCATTTGCCTAATGGAAGTTTGGATATATTAAGCATGATGGGAAGAAGCGAGTATGAAGTAATAGAGAAACAAAACAAAGGGTGGGGCAGAAGGGAAGAACACAGGGAGCACGAGTACAAAGAATGGAACGTAGGAAGCGTAGTAAGCGTAGCGGGAAATGTGGAAATATTGACGGGAAATAACATAAATATACTGTCAAGCACGTTAGAAAGTTTGAACGGAATAATGGAATTAACAGCAGGAATGGACGTAAATATTCTTGCGGGAGCAAACTACGAAAGCGCCGAAAGAATAAAGATAGAAAACGGCACGTTCGGACTGAGCTACGAGAAAGAAGAAACAAGAAACGAAAAAACAACAGCCGCCGCAAGTAAAATAAGCGGAGCAAAAGGCGTAAAGATAAAAGCAGGAAACGAAGTAAACATAATAGGAAGCGACATAGAAGGAGGAGCCGATAGTAGGATAGAAGCCAAAAACAACATAAACATATTAAGCTTTGAAGAAAGCGAGAAAAGTTATTATCACCATGAAAAAGAAAGTTTCAATGCGTTAGGAGCATTAGCAGGAACGATGTTTGGCGGACTTGTGGGGGGAATAGTAGCAGGGAATGCATTTAAGAATAAAGATAGCGAAGAAAAAAATGTAGAAACAACAAAAGAGCGCGGCAGCAGTATAAATATAGCAGGAGCGTTGTTAATAAAATCGGAAACAAAAGATATAACAATAACAGGCAGCGAAATAGCGGCAAAGGAAATAGATGTAGTAGCGCAGCAAGGGGCAATAAATATACTAACGGCGTTAGAAACGCAAAGCGCGTATAATAAAAAAGAAAGCGGAAATAAGTTGACGGGAACAGAAACGGATATAAAAGCAAAAGAAACGGGAAGCAACAAATCAACAAGCATATTGTCTGGTAAAAATATAAGGTTAATATCGGCAAAAGCAATAACGAGCATATCCGGAAAATACGAAGCTGGGGAAGATGTAGATTTAATAAGCGGATACGTAATAAACAGCCAAGGGGAATTGGAACGAGCAAAAGATGAAAAGGGGAATAATGTAGAAGGAAAAATAAATTTATTGGCAGCGCAGGATTATGAAAACAGCTACAGCTATCATAAAAAGAGCGGCGGACTGTTGGATATGATCAACCCTGCAAACATAAAAATAGATATAAGCGGGCGTGGAATAGAAGCATCAACAAGCTACGAAGAAAGCGTGGATGAAAGCACAAGCAAAATAGGAGTAGCGCAAGTAAACGAAATAAAAGCAGCGGGGAAAGTAAACATAGAATCAACAAAAGATGTAATAAGCGCAGGAAGCCAAATAGAAGCCAACGGGGATATAAATGTAACGGCGGACGGGAAAATAATATTAGCGTCGGCGCAAAACAGTCAAAGCAGCGAAAGCCGCCACGACGAAACAACGGTAACGGTAGGGGTGAAAATAGGCAACGCATACGTGGACGCCGGCTATGCGGCCGCGGCGGTAGTGGAAGCGGAGCAAGCGGTAGAAAAAGCGGCAAGCGAGCTAAAGCGAATACAAGAGCTGCAAGAGCAAGGCAAAGCCAGCCAAGAAGCGGTGGACGACGCAACGGCAAACGTAGCAATGGCAAGTTTGAATTTAGCAAACGCAACGGTAGGGTTAGCGGCAAGCATAGCAGGAGCAGCATCGGCGGCAAGCAGCAGTTTTGGAACGGGAATGTATGCTTCCGCGTTTGCAAATTACGACACAATGAGCCAACAAAGCAAAAGCGAAAGTATATTAGGTGTGCAAGGAAACATAGCAAGTAACGGAAATATAAATTTCAAATCCGCAAACGACATGATACAAGAAGGAACAAACGCCTATGCAACAAACGGAACGCTAAGTTACAACGTGGGCAATAATTTAATAATACAAGCAAGCAAAGACACGTATGCGCAAGAAGACAAAAGCGAACATGCAAGCGCAGGGGTAAGCGTAGGAAACAACGCAGTGCAAGTCCACGCCGGCGCAGGCGAGTCAAGCAGTAAAATAAAAGCAACAACATACAACAACAGCGAAAGCGTAGCAAATAATATAGAAATAAACGTAGGCAACAACGCAACATTAAGCGGAGCCAACGTAACGGCAAAAAATAATTTAGATGTAACAGTAGGAAATAATTTAACAGTAGAAAGTCTGCAAGACACATATTACAGCAAAGCAAACAGCTGGGACGCCAACGTAAGCGTAGGAATAGGAACCAAAAGCATGGGAAGCTTGTTAGGCGGCGAGAAAAGCAACGCGGGCAACAACAGCGTAGGAGCAGGCTTCAACACAGGCAACGACTACACCGACAGCGCATGGGTAACCGAACAGACAAGTCTAACCGGCGGAAATAACGTAACAATAAGCGTAGGCAACAAAACAACGCTAACAGGAGCAGTAATAGCAAGCGCAAGCGACAACCTAACGCTAACAACCAAAGAGTTAGAACACAATGACATAGAAGACAGAAACATAACAGAAAGCAAAGGCTTTGGGTTATCAACAAGCATAGGCACATCACAAAGCGACAAAGGAAAAACCAACGTAGCCCCCAACGGAAGCACAACGCTAACATTAAAAAACACCGGCGAAGAAAAAGAGCAAACAACAAAAGCCACAATAGGAAACGGCACAATAATAATAGGCGGCGTGGAACAAACAGAAAATGACCTGCAAGGTCTAAACCGCAACGTAACCAACACCCAAGAAACAACCAAAGATATAATAACCGGCGCATTAGACGCAAGCGCAACAATAGACAACCGAGCTTTATTAGGCTTCATAAAAACAGAAGTAAAAGACAAAGACGGAAACACAGTCTATGAACAAAACGAAGACGGCTCAATAAAAACAAACGCCAACGGGGAAGCAATAGCAAAAACAACAACCGGCTACCAAAGCATAGCCAACGATTTTGCAAATTTGGATACAAATTTAGCACAGATAGGAGAAAATCTAACAAAAAATAACATAGTGGTGCAAGCCATAAAAACAGCATTGGATAATCAAAATGATTTAGATTTAATTGACGCGGCAAAACAGTATGTAAATTTAGATAAAAAGACAAAAGAAACGCTTGCAAAAGCTGCGGATATAATAAACGGGGCTACAAATGCAAGTCCGGAAGAATTACAAAAAGCATTAAATGATATAGCCAATATATATAATGAAAATGGAGAAAAACTGCAGGGGTTAGAAATAGCAAATGTAGAAGGGAACATAGCGGGATTATCGTATGTTGATGAAAGCGGAACAAGGCAGACGGTAACAATAGATTTTAGGAATGTAGATATAACAAACCCAAATGCAATAGCGGAAGTAATTGCGCATGAAACAACCGACATAGCAAGCCACCATGCCAAAGAGGGAAATGCCGATAGCAGAGGGTCAATGGCAAGCGCAATAATGGATATGAACAACTATGGGAATGCAAACACAAACAAAATGACAACAGACGAGTGGCTTGCAACATACGATGGAAACAGTACGCTGTCGCTTGGCAGTGTGAATATGGTGAATAGTATGATGAATTCAAATTTAGGAGCAGGACATGCTGACGCTGATGTTGCATTTGAAATTTATCCTGATAGAGTTGGGAATAAAGGTCATATGACCGGATATTTTCAAGATGGAAATGGTAGTTGGTATAACTATGATCAAGGGGCAAATGGAAGCTATTCATTGTTAGAGCTTTTTTTTGTTGAAACCGCGCCAGGGAAACTAATTCAAAGTATAACAGGGATGGTACCTGCCGGAATAAATGTGATTCATAAATATGGAGATCTTGAAGGTGAATTAAGAAATAATCCTAATGTGGTGTATATAGAAACAACTATAGAACAAGATAAAAAAATAGCTCAGCAAGCTCGTATAAACCAATTAGATCCGGGAGGTTATAGAGTCATTACAAATAATTGTGTTGATGCTATAAGAGATATCTTTAAAGCGGGCGGCGTAAAACTGCCGCCGGATATATCTCCGGTACCCAATACTTATTTTATGCAGCTACAACAAATGTATCTATCAAAATAAATAATGGAAACAAAAATAATATGAAAAATAAAATCGCTATTTATTGTTTAAGTTTCTTTATGACATTTATTGGTTGCTCTGAAAAAACTATTATTGGAAGTTCTACTTTTGAAAATAGCGTTGTAAAAGCAAGGATTGATTTCAACGGTATAGAACAAACATATGTAAATGAAAAAAAATTGTTTATAGTTAGGGGGGTGTTATATTACTGTTTTTTCAGTCCGTCAATTGCAAATAATAATTTTTATGTAAGTTATGCAGATAAAAATAGTCCGGTTTATGTAGATTCCATAGCCTCAGTAATTCCGGAATGGATTTATGCAGATGTAGAAACAAGGAGAGAGTTTAAGGTAGAAGTTGCAATTAATATTTTTGTAGAAGATGAAAATATTGATCTAACTAAACTTAAGTTCTTTTATGGGCGGAGCGAGGGCGATCTAAAATATGGGATAAGGTATCGTTCTGTGCACGTAATTACTTCTTCCAAAAATGTATAAAAATTAAATTAAGTATCAGTCCAATTACTTATTTTATACAGCTGCCGGAAATATATCCGATTAACAGTAGAAAGCCTGCAAGACACCTACTACAGCTTAGGCGGACACTATGGAGAAAGCGTAACGGATAAAGCCTGGGTAAGCGAGCAAAGCGGAATAATTGCGGAAAAAGAAGCAAATATAAAAGTAGGAAACAACACAGAAATAACAGGAGCGCTGCTGGGAAGCGAAGAAGGAAAAACGGAATTAGAAACAAAAACGTTGACGGTAGAAGATATAAAAGACCATGATAAAAGCAGAAGTTATGATATAGGAATAAGCGTATCGGCAGGACAGTTTAGCGAAGATGGGAAATATATAGACAGCAAAAATGCAAGCGGAAAAAACGTAAAGATAACGCTGTTAAATGATGGGAAAGAAAAAGAGCAAATAAACAGAGCGACAATAGGGAAAGGAGCAATAAAAACAGAAGGAGCCGAGGAAGGGCTATCGCAAAGCGAAGCAATGCAAGCAATAAACAGGGATTTAAGCGCAGGGCAAGAAATAACGAAAGACGTAATAACAAACCAACTGAAAGCAGAGCTAAGCATAGATTTAAGAATGGCAACAAGCGAAGGGCGAGCGTCAATAATCAAAGATTTTAAAGATTTAGATAACAACATAGAGCAAATAGGAGAAAATCTAACAAAAAACAATATAGTTGTACAATCAATAAAAGCAGCTCTAAATGAAAATAATGATTTGGATGTATTTGAAGCAGCAAAACTATATGCCGGAATAGATAAAAAACAGGCATTGTTTTAGATGAAGCCCAAAAAGAAATAAATGGGTTAACAAACTTGACGCCTGATGAGCTCAAGAAAGTATTAATAGACGGACTTGGAAGCGTTGCAGGGAAAACGGCAGTGAAGAATGTAGCAAAAGGAAGTATTAAAGAAGTTTTAACAAGCCCAACATATTACAGATATATGACAGTATCTGAAGCTCAAGCTGTTACTGAAACAGGAATGTTAAGGGGATTAAGAGAAGGAAAAACATATTATACAACAAACTTGTTTTCAAGCGCTGAAAGTGCAAAAAGTAAATTAGCGCTTGAGTTTACGCCGGAAGTTAGGATGAAGTTTACTATTTCTAACGAACCAAAACTTATAAAAAATGGAACTTTTGCTGAACCTGCATATGGAGGCAAGGGAGGCGGGATTGAATTTATGACGTATGATAAAGTTGGTGTAGAAATTATTGATATTTCACCATTGAAATAAGAGATAAAATGTGGAGGTTGAAAAATGAAGTTTACTATTTCGGTTGATGAACCTTGGGATTTTACAGGTCCAGATGGTGATAATGTTATGAAAGGAGAAGTTATCTATGAGATTTCTCCAAAAGAATTAATTTTCAGATCATTTAAAAAACAAAAATTTGACAATCATAGAGGCAATTTATTCTTGTTTATTTCAAGACATGTCGGGTTTGATTTAGTGCACAATACGATATTAGGTAAAAAACGATATGATGGCACTTTTGGAGCAGGTCTTTTAAAAGATAGTGTGGATTATAAGAATAAAACAAGAAAAGAATTAGAAAAAGAAAGTATATATGTGTTTATAGGCAGCTTTAAATAATGAGAAAATCCATCACCATTATACTATCAATAATAATATTGAATAGCCAAGCGCAAGCAATGCTTGGCTATTCTTCTTACTTTCCGTCAATGTTTACAGCTTTTTATGAAATAGTTTCCGGCGGCCACGGAATAGAATTATCAACAAGCTACGAAGAAAGCGTGGATGAAAGTTTAAGCAAAGGGGGCGCATATGCCAAAACTGATAGTTGCCGTTGACGATGAAGAAGATATATTAAAAGCGTTGTCCATAACTCTTATAAAAGAAGGATATAATTTTAAAGGGTTTACGTCTTTTTCAAAGCTGCCGGATTTTCTCAAAAAAAATACGCCTGATCTTTTTATACTTGATATTATGATACCCGGCGTAAACGGACTTGATATATATAAAGAACTGCGCAAAAATGCGCGCTTTGAATATACGCCAATAATGTTTTTAAGCGCAAAATCCGACGAAGTTGATAAAGTCGTAGGCCTTGAGCTGGGCGCGGACGATTACATTACAAAACCGTTTTCTCTTAAAGAATTGTCTTCAAGAATTAAAGGCATTTTCAGGCGTATTGGAAATGTTGATCAGAAAAATGATAAAACAGTCGTAAAAGGCATAAAGATTAACAAAGAAGGTCTTGAAGTTTTTGTTGACAATAAAAAAACGGAGCTTACTTTCGCAGAATTTAAAATACTTGAGCTGCTGCTTAACAATAAAAATAAAGTTTTTTCCAGAGATGAAATTTTAGACCATCTTTGGGGAGACAATAAACTTGTTACAGACAGAACAGTAGATTTTCATATAAAAAATCTCAGAGAAAAAATAGGCAAATACGGCGACAAAATTAAAAACGCCAGAGGCGTAGGATATAAATTTGAAGATTAACAGCCTGTCCAAAAAATTATTTTTTTCATATTTATTAAAAGCTCTTTTTATAGGAGTATTATTTGTTGTTGCCGCTAATTACAATGTAAAAGCAAACAATATGCGTATTTTTACAAATATGCTTACAACCGACGGCAAAATAATATCTTCCGATATTGCCGAACTTTTTAACGGCGGCAAATACAAAGAAATTGACGATTATGTAAAGAGAAACGTCAAAGGGACAAGCATCCGCATAACCGTAATAAACGCTTCCGGCAACGTTATAGCCGACTCTTTAAAAAACCCGAAAGATATGGAAAACCATTTAAACAGAGAGGAAGTGTCCTCGGCTTTTAACGGCAAAGATTCCGTTTCCGTAAGAAGAAGCGTTACTTTAAATGAAGATTTGTTATATGTGGCTATGCCGCTTTACAATAAAAATAACGAAGTAGCCGTTTTAAGAATGAGCATGCCGCTGAAAAATATTTCCGTTTTTTCATATGAATTTATTTCCAGAAACTATTTAATGCTTGTTATAATAATTGCGTTTTCGCTTATTGTGTCGTTTTTTCTTTCAAGAACGGTAGGTAAAAACACCATGAAGCTTAAAAATGCGTTTGAAGAGCTATCAAAAGGAAATTTTAATATACGTTCCGACATTAAATCCGGAGACGAGCTTGAAGAGCTTTCAAACACTTTTAATATTATGTCCGAGCAGATGTATGAAACTTTCAAACAAACCGATAACGCAAGAGACGAGCTGGATAAAATAATAAGTTCCGTGTCCGACGCCATTATGGTTATAGACGGCGCCGGAAAAATAATTCTTGCAAATAAGTCTTTTTTGGAGCAGTTTTGGCAAGCCGCTTTTAAAGACGTTTACTATTGGCAGCTTTTTGACGGAAAAATTTTTGACAGTCATATAAAAAATTATGAGCGCCCGTCAACGTTTTTGTTTGACCGCAAAAATAAATATTACTCTTGCACAATAGCCCGCATAAAAAGCGAAAGCGGTTTTGTAATAGTTTTTCACGATATTACGGATATGAAAAACATAGAAAGTTTTAAAAAAGATTTGGTAGGCAACGTTTCCCACGAACTTAAAACTCCGCTTGCGTCCATTAAATTGTATCTTGAACTTTCCGAAGAAGAAAATAATATTGAAACGTTAAAACGGCATCTTGCCGTAATAAGCAAAAACACGCAGCGTCTTTCCGACATAGTAAACGACCTTATGACTTTATCCGCAACGGAAAATAAACGCGCGCTAACTCTTGAAAAATTCCGGTTAAAAGATTTGTTTGCCCAAATGCAGGTTTTATTTCAGGAGAAAGCCGCGGCTAAAAATATAAAACTTTCTTTTGAATGCGCGCAGAATGTAACTTTAACGGCCGATAAATTCAGACTTAGTCAGGTTTTGTCTAACGTTATAGACAATGCGTTAAGATATACCGAGAAAGGAAGCGTAAGCGTTTGGGCGTCGCTTGAAAATAACATAGCCGTTTTTAAAATAAAAGATACCGGCATAGGAATGGCAAAAGAACATTTGGATAAAATTTTTGAACGTTTCTACGTAATAGATAAATCACGTTCGCGCAAAACGGGCGGCACGGGGCTTGGGCTTTCCATAGTAAAACATATAGTAGATCTCCACGGCGGCGTCGTAAAAGTAGAAAGCAGTTTAAACGAAGGAACAGTTTTTACAATTCAAATCCCTCAACTTCCCTCAAAATAAATCTCACAAAAAACAAACAATTATCTCAATTTATCCTAATTCATTTTTTCTATACTTTTGGCGAAGTTAAAACAAAGGGAGGAAAAAATGAAGAAAGTGTTTTTACTTGCGGCGGCGTGCGTTATAGCGTTTACCCAAGCTGTTAACGCGTCTGAAATTGACGGGCTTGTAAACAAGCTTGTAGAAAAAGGCATTATCTCGGCGGGAGAAGGTCGGCAGATTATAACTGAAACAAACGAAGACGTAAAAAGTTTAACCGCGGCAGGCAGTCAGGCGGGAGTTCCTCAATGGGTGCAAAATCTGAAATTTAGCGGCGACGTAAGACTTAGACATCAAATGGACTGGACTGCAACGGGCACAAGAAACAGAGAAAGAATAAGATTGCGTTTCGCAGTTGAAACAAGAGTTATAGAAAACATGAAAGCCGCGTTCGGTCTTGCTACGGGAAGCACGGCTAACGGGGAAGATTTAAACCCTACGTCCGCAAACTTTACCGTTAGAGCTTTTAACAAAGCCCCTATTTTTGTTGACCACGCTTATTTGTCATATAACATAGACGGAGTCGGACAAATAAACGTCGGTAAAATTAAATCCGGTTTGGTAACATGGAACTTGAGACAGCTTATCTGGAAAAGCGACGTAAATCCGGACGGGGCGTCGTTTAATACCGAAGGCAACATAGGTTCAGGTTTCGGTTATTTCGGAAATATAGCATGGCTTACTCTTAACGGAGACGTAAGATTCGGCGCAGATATGCCGGACGTTTATATTGCGCAGCCCGGCGTAACTTATAAAAACGGAAACGTAAGCGTAAAAGCGGCCGTAGGTTACCAGCAGTTTAATACAAGAGGCAGAATAGGTTATCCAAGCAATAACGCCGCAACTGCGTTTGCAAACATTTCAAATGAAACCGGAAAGTATTTGGGAAGCTCTACAACTTATACGAACGAAACAAACTTCCAATTGCTTAACCCTTCTATAGAAATAAAAGTTAAAGAAGTTGTAGGCAAATACGGTTTTTCTTTATTTTGCGAATATTCCAAAAACTTAAACGACAGCGTGTATAAAGGCGCCAACGAAGCCGGATTATACGGCTTTGGTTTAGGGGACGATAAAGTTGCAAATTTCGGCGATTGGACGCTTTCCGTAGCAAGCAGATTTATTAAAGCTACCGCAATTCCTTTCGGTCTTGGCAACACGGACGTTTACGAAGGACAGCCCGACGTAAAAGGTTATGAAGCAAGTTTCGCTTTCGGTTTAACAAAAAATACGTCGCTTGGAATAAATTATTTTAACTACCGCAGAATTACCGGAGCAAACAGAGAGCAAAGCCTTGCGCAGGCGGAATTGAATTACAAATTCTAAATGTGTCGGCAAATTAAAAGGAGATATAAAATGAAACATAAAATTTCAAAATTGTTTTTATCGTTAGTATTAAGCGCAGCGTGCGCGGCAAGCGTTTTTGCAAAAGATTCGGTTATTCTTGAAGGTTCAACCACGGTTCTTCCGTTAGCGCAGAAAACTGCAGAACTTTTTATGGATAACAATCCGTCCATAGATATAAGCGTCCGAGGCGGCGGATCGGGAGTAGGCATTAACTCTCTTCTTTCCGGACGCTGCAATGCGGCTAACGCTTCGCGTTCAATAAAAGAAAGCGAAATTGTTAAAGGCGCGCAAAAAAATATTCGTCCTAAAGCTTACGTAGTTGCCATGGACGCAATAGCTTTAATAGTAAACAACAAAAATTCGGTAAAAGCTTTAAGCAAGCAGCAGGTAAAAGATATCTTTACCGGCAAAATAAAAAATTGGAAAGAGCTCGGCGGCGCGGACGTAAAAATAGTAGTAGTATCGCGCGACAGCGCCAGCGGAACGTTTGAAGCGTTTAACGAACTTGCGCTGGGCAACGCAAAAGTAAGCAAAGACGCTCTTATGCAGGCTTCAAATCAGGGCGTTGCAAATATAATAGCTACAACAGAAGGCGCAATAGGTTATGTAGGCTTGGGATATCTCGGCGATAAAGTAAAAACCGTTTCAGTTGCCGGAGTAGTTCCTTCGGTAGAAACTGTTTTAAACAATACGTACGCTTATTCAAGACCTTTGTTTATGTACACAAACGGCCCTGCGAAAGGCGCGGTAAAACAGTATATAGATTTCGTGGTAAGCAAAGACGGACAAAAAGCGGCGGCAGAACTTGGCTTTGTTCCGTTAAAGTAGAGAAGAAGATGGTAGGAGGATAAGAAACGGCAAGTTGTTAAAGTAGAAAGTAGGAAGGAGTAAGGAGCAAGTTGTTATAAAGTAGAAAGTAGAAAGGAGTAAGGAGCACGAGTCGTTAATTCCCCTTTTGCAAAAGGGGAGGCAGGCGAAGCCTGACGGGGTATTTGTTGTTGCATGTTGATTCATAATTTGTCATTAGTAAATCGTAATTAAAATAAAGTATTCTGAACTTTTTGCATCGGCAAATACGCTGCAAAAGAAGCGTAAGTCGTAAAGTAAACCAGAGTAAAAGAGAGATAATGAACAGTTTTAAAGAAAAATTTATTAAAGCAATATTTTGCGTTATAGGGTTTTCGTCGCTGCTGTTTTTGTTGGCGATAGTCGTCAGTCTTTTTAAGGGCAGCTGCCTATCTCTTACGGATATTAACCAGCTGACTTTTTTGTTTAGCAGCGATTGGGCGCCTTATTACGATCCGGCGGAATACGGAATATTGTCTCTTATTATAAGTTCTGTTTTTGTCAGTCTTGTTGCCGGCTTGATATGTGTTCCGCTCGGTCTTGGAACCGCGCTGTATTTATACGAGCTTGCCGGCAGCAAGCAACGTAAAATACTAAAACCGGTAATTGAAATTTTGTCGGGCATTCCGTCAATAGTTTTCGGTTTTTTCGGTTTGGCGGTTTTGGCGCCGTTTATGCGCAGCGCGTTGCGCCTGCCAAGCGGTTTGTGCGTTTTAACCGCTGCAATAATTTTAGGCGTTATGACAATACCGGTAATAACAAGCATTGCCGAAGACGCGTTGAGTTTTGTGCCCAAAAGTTTTAGAGAAGCCTCTTACGCTTTAGGCGGCAACAGATGGCAAACGCTTATTAAAGTAATTGTTCCCGCGGCGGCAAGCGGCATAAGCACGTCCGTTATTTTGGCAATAAGCAGAATTATGGGCGAAACCATGATAGTTTTAATGATTGCCGGCGGCGCTACGGCTATTCCTACGTCGCTGTTTTCTCCGGCGCGCCCGATGACTTCAACAATAGCCGCCGAAATGGGCGAAGCTGCATACGGCAGTTTGCATTTTAGCGCGCTGTTTGAAATAGGACTTATATTATTTTTTATAACGCTTATATTAAATTATATAGCCGAGAAAATCAGCAAAAAATACAGACTTAAACTTGGACACGGCAGATGAAAAATAAACTTACCCAAAACTTTGCATTTTTTATTATAACGCTTTGCACGCTTATAACCGTTTTATTTCTTTTTAGCGTAATTTATTTTATTTTCAGAAACGGATACGGCGTATTAAGCTGGAGTTTTATTACCGATATCCCGCGCAACGCCATGACCGGCGGCGGAGTAGCTCCGGCGATAGCGGGCACTTTTTATCTTGTTTTCGGAGCAATTTTATTTGCTTTGCCTTTAGGCGTTGCCTGCGCCGTATATCTTAACGAATACAGCCCCAAAGGTTTTATTGTCAACATTATAAGAATGGGCATAAACAATCTTGCCGGCGTTCCGTCGGTAATTTTCGGACTTTTCGGACTTGCCGTATTTGTAAAATTTTTCGGTTTCGGCATTTCAATTTTATCGGGCAGTTTAACTTTAGGAATTTTAGTGTTACCCGGAATTATCTCCGCGTCGCAGGAAGCGCTTACGGCGGTTCCTTCGTCGTTTAGAGAAGCGTCTTTGGCTGTGGGCGCAACGCAGTGGCAAACAATAAGAAAAGTTGTGCTGCCCGCGGCGCTTCCCGGAATTCTTACGGGAGTAATTCTTGCCATAGGCAGGGCTGCCGGCGAAACAGCCCCTATTCTTTTTACGGCCGCAACTTTTTTTAAAAGAGGATATCCCGACGGCATAATGTCTGAAGTGATGGCGCTGCCGTATCATATATACGCGTTGATGACGGAAGGAGTTAACCCTGAAAAGCAAACGGCTATAGCTTACGGGTGCGCGCTTCTTCTTGTGGTAATTGTTATATTGCTGTCGTCTCTTGCGATTATAATCAGAAATAAGTATAGGAGTTCTTATGACCATTGAAAACCGGAAAATAAAAGTAAACGATTTGAATTTTTATTACGGCAAAACCCACGCGCTTAAAGATATTAATATAGATATAGCGGAGAAAAAAGTTACCGCGCTTATAGGCCCGTCGGGGTGTGGAAAATCTACGCTTATAAGAATTTTTAACAGAATGTGCGATTTGGTGCCTAATACAAAAGCCGAAGGAACAATTCTTTTGGGAGATGAAAATATTTTATTGCCTTCGGTGGACGTGGTTAAGTTAAGGTGCAAAGTAGGCATGGTTTTTCAAAAACCAAATCCTTTTCCAAAAACAATTTTTCAAAATATAGCTTACGGGCTTGAAATTAACGGCAACAAAAATAAAGATTTCATTCGTTTCAGAGTGGAAGAATCTTTAAAAAAAGCGGCTCTTTGGGAAGACGTTAAACACAGACTTAACGACAGCGCTCTTGCGCTTTCCGGCGGGCAGCAGCAGCGTTTGTGCATAGCCAGAGCTTTGGCGGTTGAAACGGAAGTTATTTTATTTGACGAACCCTGCGCAAGCCTTGACCCTATTTCAACGTCAAAAATAGAAGAGCTTATTTTAGAACTTAAGAAAAACTACACTATAATTATTGTTACGCACAATATGCAGCAGGCGTCAAGAATTTCAGATTACACGGCATTTATGTATTTGGGAAATTTGATAGAGTTCGGGCTTACCGACCGTGTTTTTACCGTTCCGCAAAATGAAAGAACCGAAGCATATTTAAGCGGACGTTTCGGCTGATAAACGGGTAAAAAGGGAAAACTATGATAAACGAAGCTATTTTGGAACTTAAAAAAAACATTGTGCACTACAGTAATCACACGCAAAAAATGCTTGCCGACGCTTCAACCGGGCTGGTTGACAGAAATAACGCTTTATTAAAAAAAGTTATTGACGTTGAAGAAAAAATTTCCGACGAAACGGATTTGAATTTAGACAGCGAGTGCATTAACGCCATAGCAAAGTTTCAGCCTATGGCAAAAAACTTACGCGTTATAATAGCTATAATAAAAATGAGTTCAAATTTGGAGAGAATCGGAGATCATTGCGTAAATATCGCGCAAAGCGGGCTTATTTTAAACTCTTACCCGCAGATAAAAGAGTTTGTGGATTTGCCTAAAATGAAAGAGCTTGTTATTTTCATGCTTACGGAAGCTTCCTTGGCTTTAGTAAATCACGATACAAATATTGCAAAGCTTGTTTTGTCCATGGACAATAAAGTTGACAACTATAAAAAAGAAATAAAAAAAGATTTGGAAAAACACATAACGTCGCAAGAGTGGGTTTTGCAGTGTATCTTTGAAATTTTAAACGCCGTAAATAATTTGGAACGCATTGCCGACCTTGCAACAAACATATGCGAAGACGTAATTTATATGGAATCCGGAAAGATATACAGACATAAAAGGCGGGAAGCAAATAACAAATAATAAGTAATAGGTAAAAGGTAAATAAGTAAGAAGGGGCAAGGAGTAAGGAGCAAGGAGTAAGGAGTAAGGAACAAAATATTATGAACTGTCTTTTTTCCCTCGCCCCTTGCGGGGTTGCAGTGCGACGAATAAGGAGCACGAGTCTGCAACGGGCGCGAGATGTGAGCGCCCCGGAAGTAGCCAGTTGCATTACAAAACTGCGACTACTTGGGCAAGGTGAGGGGTATGTAGTTCACCAAATATAATTATTAAAAAATATATGGTAAGAATATAAATAAAAGCTAAAAAGACGTTTCTTATTAACCTATCTTCCTACCCTCCTTGTTGTAATTTTTATACAATATTGTATAATAGTGTTCTTAATAGAGAGTTAATAAAATGACATCAAAAATTTACACAACACAACACAACACAACACAACACAACACAACAGTACTCCCTTAAATACTGCTATAATCTCTTCTTATACAACACTAAAAAGCTGATTGCATTTTTAATGTATCCGGCTTTTTCATTTATAAAACAAGAAATAAAAATACAATTTGAAAGAGGAAAAAAATGAAAAAACTTTTGAGCGCTGTTATTGCATTTTTTGTATGCGTCTGTCATACCGTGCTTGACACGGTATCCATGTTAAATAAAAAAATGGATTCCGATTTTCATCGGAATGACAAAAAAAGTCTATCATCAAAAAGCTCTGTCATCCTGAGGGCAATTGCCCTTCAGGATATGCTGTTATTGTTTGCCGTCATTGCGGGGAAGCTTGCCGCGTTGAAGCATAGCGGAAATAAGAAAGCCGTTACTTTCTCCTTACTCCTTGCTACTTTTTCCTTGTTTTTGGCAGCGCCAAAAACCAATGCCCAAACCATACCCAACGGAACCATTATTAGCGGTCAAACCGGACAGTATGATTATGATAGCATTGGCGATGATGTTTCTTTTATAGATAATCATGGAAGCTCTGTTGATGGTTTTATTAGGCATTATAGCGGCGCTGTGTTAACTGTTGGCGAGAGAGTTCTTTTTAGTTCTAATACTTCTGCTACCGGTGTTGGCGCTTTTACGTCTGTTAATTCTAAAAGCGAGATTGTAATAGGCAATAATGCTACTTTTGAGTATAATTCCGGTTTTATTGGCGGCGCTTTTTCAGCGAGTGTAAATGGGGGAAGTCCAAGCTCTATAGCCAGTAGCGGGGCATATATTTTTATAGGCAATGATGCCAGATTTACTTCAAACCTTGCTGTGCAAGGCGGTGTGATGAGAATAGGTTCTGCTAATACTGGTAGCGGGTCTGTACCGGACGCGTTGTCATTAATAAGTATTGGCAAGGGCGCAATTTTTGAAAATAACAAAGCTTTTGCAACGGGTGGAAATGCTGCCTCCGCAAACGGCGCAGTAGCGTATTTAGTTAATGGAAATTTAGTTGTTGATGAAGGGGCTTTATTTGACGGTAATAATGCTTTGGTAAATTCAGGGGTAATTCATAATAGTGGCGGCAAGGTAACCTTAAAAGGCGGAAGTTTCATAAATAATTACGCTTTCAACGGTTCCGCCGGAGTTATATACAATACTTATCAACGCAATACTACAGCGGGTTGGCAAAGCACAACTTACGGAATGGTTTTTATTGAAAATTATATTTTTGAAGGCAACTATTCAGGACTTTCCGGCGGAGCAATTGTGAATTTATACGGATCGTTTTTAGACATAAAAAATACGCAATTTATAAATAACTATTCCACAAGCAGTTATGGCGGCGCATTGTATAATACGTCAACGGCGACATTTAGCGGAACTATAAAATTTGAAAACAACAAAACGCTTTTGTCTATGGGCGGTGCAATGTTAAATAGCACAGGCTTTATAGATTTTACCAACGCAGAAATAAGTTTTATTGACAACCAAGCAGGAGCAAACGGCGGAGCGGTAAACACCCAAGGGGCAAACAGTAAATTTTTAGTAAACGCTTCCAGTATAAGTTTTACAAACAACACCTCAAATACCGGCAACGGCGGAGCAATATGGAGCAATAAGGTAGTAGAAATAGCCGGCAGCGTCATAAATTTTATAAACAACAAAGCAATAGCGGGAGCCGGAGGGGGAGTATTTGCGCAAGCAGGAAGCAGCATAACATTAGAAGGGTCAGGGAATTTTATAGGAAACGAAGCGGGAAGTTACGGAGGAGCAATATACGTGTCAAGCAGCGCAAGCGTAAGCATAATAGCAAACAACGGGGACATAGCGTTTGACAATAATAAAATGAACGGAAGCCCCAACGACATATACATAGCTGATTGGGGCGTGTTGAATTTAGGGGGAGCAAAAGATATATATTTTAAAAGCGGAATAGGGTTTAATACGACAACAAGCAGCATGAATATAAAAGTAACAAAAGAGGGAAGCGGGGTAGTATATCTAGATTATAGTAACCCGTATTTAAGCAATTTAGAATTTAAAGAAGGAAGCATAAGTTTGCACAGCGCAGGAAGCAATAGCGTAGGCAGGCAGTTGACAATAAACGAGTTAGACGCAAGCGCAAGCGGCAATCAAAAGATATATATGAATGTAAAAATAAACGGACAAATAGACGACGAGTCTGATAAAATAAGAATAATAGATAAATATGAAGGGAATATAGAAATAGCCGGCAAACAAGTGGGAACAATGGGAGCGCTGACAGCAGGGGACGGAATGAAAGCGGTAGAATTCGGGGAGAACGCAGTAATAAACGGAAATTTTAGTTTAGAAGGCGGAAAAATAGATAACGGAGCATATGAAATAAGAATGTATAAAGGCGACGACGCAACGTTTAGCGATTGGAGCGCGTCGGCAGACCCAAGGGATTATTATCTAAGAACAGCAGTAAGCGGAGCCGGAGGAAACCCGGTGCTGACGGACGTATATAAAACAATGGCAAACATGCCAATATTGAACGTGCTGTTGGCGCGAGCGGGAATGAACAGTTTAGAAAAACGCTTAGGTGACTTAAGAGGTTTTGGCGTTGGAATAGCGGGCGTGTGGAGCAGGGTATATGGAGTAAACGAGAAAGTAAAAGATATGGTGGACACAAATTTAAGTTTAATGGGAATAGAAGCGGGTTTTGACGTTTTGGTAAATAGAGAGGAAAAGAATAAAATATATGTTGGAGGAATGTTTGGATATACGGGAGCATTGGAAGCCAAAACAAAGTTAGGTGTAGAAAACAGCAACGGAAACGGAAGGGGAGTAAGCGTAGGATTGTATGGAAGCTGGATAGAAGAAAGCGGCTGGTTTGTAGATTTGGCAAGCAGATATTTCATAACAAGTTTTGATATGGCAAATTACAGTTCAATAGGCGATAAGTTGGAGTATAAACCTGAAAGGGACATATGGGCAACGGGAATAGAAGCGGGAAAAACGTTCAAGGTAGAGGAAGACGAGAATAAATATATAAGAATAGAACCGAAGTTAGAAGTGCAGTATCTAATGGCAGGCGACGATAAAACAACGGTAACCAACGGCGTAGGGAGTTTGGAGTATGGAAAAGCGAATTATGTGAAAGGAAAAGCGAATATATTGATAGGTTACGCAGTAATGAAAAACGGGGAAGTGAAGTATGAGCCGTATATAGAAATAGGGTATAACCATGAGCTGGCAGGGAAAGGGAAAATGAGTTATAGCGGGGTAGGGTATGAAAGCAACATAAGCGGAGGCGGATTTGAAGGAGCGTTGGGAATAGATGTAAAGGTGAGCGAAAATATATACATATACGGACAAGGAAATATAGAGAGCGGGGAAAAGTTTAGCGCAATAGGAGCAAACGTAGGAGTAAGAATAGGAATAGGGGAAAAGGGAAAGGAAGCAGCAGTAGTAGAAACAAAAGCAAAGCCGGCGGTTGTTGAATCAACGGCAACGGCAGCGGTAGAAAAAGAAGATAAAGATATAGAAGAAGCCAAAGCAAGAAGGAAAGCGTCAATAAAAGCGTTTAGTATTAAGGCGGCAAGTTTTGGAGTAGGTAAATCAGAGTTAACGCCGAAAGCGAAGGAAGATATAAAAGAGATGGCGCAAGAAATAAAGAAGTATGAGTACACGTCGGTAACAATAGAAGGGCACACAGACGCAAGCGGAAAAGCGGAAATAAATCAAGAGTTGTCTGAGAAAAGAGCAAAGAGCGTGAGAGAAGAGTTTGTAAAAGAAGGAATAGAAGAAAGCAAAGTGAGAATAATAGGATTTGGACACAGAATGTCAGTGGACACAAACGAAACAGCCGCCGGAAGAGCCAACAACAGAAGAGTAGAAATATTTGTAGAATAACAAAAACGGCAAAGTGAAAAGTGACACGAAGTGTCATCCCGGAATGTCTTAATCCGGGATCCATGTTTGCTAAATATTATACGTGTTCATTATTTAACGGTAAAGTGAAAAGTGAAAATAACAACAAAGACGAAACGGCAATTGCAAATTAGCAAATAACGACAAAGATAAAACGGCAGATCCCGAATTAAATCCGGAATCTGCCGTTTCTTATCTTCCTACCTTCCAAACTTCTTACCCTCTATTTAACGTATTCATTTAACGCTTTTGTTCTATATATAGGTGTAGGCATTTTGTCTGTTGAAATATATCCTGCGGGCGCATTTATTACGTCCGGAATTCTCGCTACTACCGTGGCGCATGTAAGTTCTACGGTTGCGGGTCTGTTGATAACCACTTCGGTGTTGGGTTCGCCTAAAATTTTCCAATCGTTTTGATCAAATTCTTCGGGCGCGTAAACTTTACCTATGCATTCCGCTTCTATAATTATTCCTTCTTTGGTTTCGGTTGTAACAACAGCCGACATTCCCGTTGCGTGCCCTGCGGGCACCGTCATTTTAAGCGTTGAACTTTTTAAATCTTTCGCGTAAGTTTGCGCAACGGTTTTTTGAGTTTGTCTTGTAATTGTAAGACCTAACTTATCGCAAAGCCAGCCGTTAACATTCCACATGTAAGAGGGCAGATATTTTCCGGAATCTATAACTTTTTTTCTTTCTTCGTCGGATACTTTATCGGCGGACGCAATTTCTTTGTCAAATGTCGCTAAATCCAAACCCGCACCGTGAGCTTTTGCAAGCGCTATGCCGTAATCTTCCACGTTATAGCTGGATTTGCCTTTGATTTTTTTTATGCTTTGCGTTGCGCCCGAAAGAACCGTTATTAAATTTCCCCAAAAAACGTCCTGGTATCCGGAGCCGCAAATTGTGCAGTTGTTTTTCTTTGCAAGCTCGTCAATTTCTTTTGTTAAAACAGGATTGGAATTTTGCGGATAGAAAGCTTCTTCGCAGGTTGAAATAGCGTTAACGCCGGTTTTTGCGCAAACTAAAAACGCGTCTTTTACGTCTTGCAAAAGGCTCATAGTTGTAATTATGCAAACGTCCGGTTTATCTTTTTTAAAAACCGCTTGCGCGTCTTTAACGTTTTGAACAATAACGCCTTTTTTGCCGCCGCCGATAATATCGCCGATATCTTTGCCGATAACTTCAGAGTTTATATCAAATGCAGAAACTATCTCGCCGCCTTTTTCATAAACATATCTCATGGAGTAAACAGACATCTTCCCGCAACCATATTGAGCAACTTTTATTTTTCTATCCATTTGCCGCCTCCCCTTTTTACGACAGACTCTAAAACAAGTCCGAAATGACAACTTTAAGCCAAATACCCCGTCAGGCTACGCCTGACACCCCTTTTGCAAAAGGGGAAGTAACTACATGTCAGGTCGGCGAAGCCGACATATTAATTCCACTTCTCACTTTCCACTTTTCACTTTTCACTTTTCCATTGCCGTTAGTAAATAAATTCTTCGCCTTTAAACTTCACGATAACCTTATTTTTTCCGTCGGGGCTTTTTTCCGTTCTGCCTATAATTTTTGCGTCAATATTAAATTTTTTAATTGCGTTTATTATCGCGTCCGCTTTTTCAGGTTTGCAGTAAATTTCAAGTCTTTGACCCATGTTAAAAATTTGAAACATCTCTTTGCGCGGAATATTTCCGCACTCTTGTATGGCGGCAAAAATTGCGGGCGGTTCAAAAAGGTTGTCTTTAATATACGTTATGCTCTTGCCGAAATTTTTACTTTTGCTTATTGCGCCGCCCGTGCAGTGAATTAAAGCGCAAATGCCGTTGTCTTTGGTTTCCAACAAATTTTTTATAACCGGAAGATACGTGCGCGTGGGGGAAAGCAGCGCTTGCCCAACCGTTTGGTTTGAGTTTGGAAGTTTGTCGGTAAGCTTATATTTTCCGCCGTAAACAAGATTTTCTTTTATCGTAGGAGAATACGCTTCGCTGTATTTTCTGTAATGGGAAGATAACAAACTGTGCCTTGCCGCCGTAATTCCGTTTGAAGCAATTCCGGAATTAAAACTTGTTTCGTAAACAGCCTGCCCAAAAGAAGCAAGCCCTATAATTACGTTGCCCGCTTCAATGTTGTCGCAGTCAATAATTTTATTTCTTTCAATTCTTGCCACGGCGGTTGAATCTACTACAACCGTAGAAACCAAATCGCCTATGTCGGCAGTTTCGCCGCCGGCGGCGGCAATATTTATTTCGTATTTTTTTAAATCGTCAATTACGCTGCCGTAACCTTCAATTATTTCTTTTAAAATTTGTTTGTCAATTCTGTGCGCGTTTCTGCCGATGGTGTTTGAAAGAATAATATTATCAACAATGCCCACGCAAGCCATATCGTCAATATTCATAACAAGCGAGTCTTGCGCAATGCCTTTAAAAACGGACGCGTCGCCGGTTTCTTTATAATACAAATAAGCAATTATAGATTTTGTGCCCGCGCCGTCGGCATGTATAACCGAGCACCAATTTTTATCGCCGGCGATATCTTCTATAACTTTGCAAAAAGCTCCGGGAAACAAACCTTTATCCTGCTTTTTAATGGCCTCGTGCACATCGTCTTTAGTTGGCGATACGCCTCTTGATAAATAAGCTTCGGCTGGCATTGAGAAAGCTCCTTGCGGTTATTTGTTTTTTTATATTTTAACTTTTTTTGCCGCGTTTTAAAAGGGCGCGCGCATTGCCTGTGAAAGAGTAACGCTAATTTGGTATAATGGTAAAAATTTATTTAGTAACGGAGGAGTTTATGGCAGATAAATTATCGCCGAAAGTTTCAATTATAGGCTGCGGCAATGTGGGTATGCGTTACGCGTATTCCATGATAATAAAAGGCGCGGCAAGAGAGCTTGTGTTGGTGGACTATAACCGTCAAAAAGCCGAAGGCGAAGCTATGGATTTATCGCACGGCGCGCCGTTTGTGTCGCCGATAAATATTTACGCGGGAGATTATCCCGACACTGCAAATTCGGATTTGGTTGTTATCACCGCCGGTCGCGGACAAAAGCCCGGCGAAACGCGCATAGATTTAATTAAAGGCAACGCGGAAATTTTAAAATCGGTAGTTCCGCAGGTTGTTAAATATTCGCCCAAAGCCATAATTCTTGTTGCGTCTAACCCCGTGGATATTTTGTCTTACATAACTTATAAAATTTCCGGAAAACCCGCTAATGAAGTTATCGGTTCGGGCACCGTTTTAGATTCGGCGCGTTTCAGATTTTTAATAGGCAAGCATTGCAATGTGGACTCAAGAAGCATTCACGCTTCCATTTTCGGCGAACACGGCGACACGGAATTTCCTATGTGGAGCAAAGCCATGATCGGCGGCGTTTTGTTTAAAGATTATTGCAAAGTTTGCAATAAAGAAAATTGCGCAAAACAGGAAGACGCAAAACTTAACGAAATATTTGAAGACGTGCGCGACTCGGCTTATGAAATTATCGCAAAAAAGGGCGAAACTTCTTACGGCATAGGTCTTGCGCTTACAAAAATTTCAAAAGCTATTTTGAAAGATGAAAACTCGGTTCTTCCGGTTTCTTCGCTGCTGGATAATTATCACGGCGTAAGCGGAATATATTTAAGCGTGCCGGCGGTAGTTAATAAAGGCGGAATAAGGCAGACGCTGCAGGTAGATTTTGACATGGTGGAGCTTGACTCTTTTATAAACTCCGCAGAACAGGTAAAAAAAGTAATTAAAGCATCGGGGTTTTAACTCTTAATTTTACGGCAAAAAACAAAAGCCGGCGGGAACCAATTCCCGCCGGTTTTTTGTTTTTATAAAAATTATTTTGCCCTTATAGATTTTGTTTCCGAGCGTCTGTTTTGTGCTTTATTAAATATTGCGCGTCAAAAAAACACAAACTCTGTTTATTTGCATATTCGGAAAACAAGTATTGACAAAATTTTTAGTATGTGCTAATATTTCGCTCTAATGAAACACATACTTACAACTGCCAACTTCAACAAAGTTTACGAACATGCGTCTTACGGATGCATGTGCATGTCTATTTTCTCTTCGCGAATGTAATTGTTTCTCAAAACTAATTACATTTTTCTTTTTCTAAAAATTAATCTTGCAGCACAACAACTAAATAAATTCAAACAAAGTAAGGACGGGTATTTTTATGATAAATAACGCTTGTTTTATTTTTCAGCGAATGCGAATGTGGCGGCAATTGACAATTTAAAATTGAGAATTAACTGCAACAACAAAAACAAAAAATAAAAAACGGGACGAAGTCCCCCAATAGGAGAAATAAAATGTCTAAAATTGATAGCAAACTTAAAACAGAGAGTCTTTTAGTTCACGGCGGACAAGAGCCGGATCCAACAACCGGTTCGGTGGCGGTTCCTATTTATCAAACAACGTCGTTTAAGTTTAACAGCGCAGACCACGCGGCAAAACTTTTCGGCTTAAAAGAGTTCGGCAACATTTATTCAAGACTTACAAACCCTACAAACGACGTTCTTGAAAAAAGAATAGCGTTGGTTGACGGCGGCGCGGCGGCTTTGGCTTTCTCAAGCGGGTCGGCGGCAATAGCAAACGCGCTTCTTACAATTACAAATGCCGGCGACGAAATAGTTTCCGCAGACAACCTCTACGGCGGAACTTATTCGCTTTTTGCCAACACGTTTAAAAAGTACAATATAAAAGTAAATTTTGTTCCTTCCGAAGATTTAAGCGCAATTAAAAAAGCGATTAATTCTAAAACGAAAGCTCTTTACGCAGAAAGCATAGGAAACCCGAAACTTGACATAGCCGACGTTGAAGCTTTGGCAAAAATTGCGCACGAAGCGGGAATACCTTTGGTAATAGATAACACCGTTTCGCCGTATCTTTTCCAGCCTTTGAAATTCGGCGCGGACATTGTTGTATATTCCGCAACAAAACTTCTCGGCGGACACGGAACAACGCTTGGCGGATTAATTGTTGACGGCGGAAAATTTGATTGGACAACCGGAAAATTTCCGACCCTTTCAGAGCCCGACAACGCCTATCACGGATTAAAATTTACCGAAGCTTTCGGAAACTTGGCTTTCATTCTTAAAGCAAGAGCGGGGCTTTTAAGAGATACAGGCCCTACGCTTTCGCCTTTCAACGCTTTCATTATTTTGCAAGGGTTGGAATCTCTCCATGTGAGAGCGGAAAGACATGTAGAAAACGCTTTGAAAGTTGCGCAATTTTTGGAAAAACATCCGCTTGTTTCCTGGGTAAATTATCCCGGACTTCCAAACAACCCCGAATACGCAAAAACAAAAAAATATCTTAACGGCAGAGGCGGCTTTATAGTAGGCTTCGGCATAAAAGGCGGCAAAGAAGCCGGCAAGAAATTTATAGAAGCTTCGCAGCTTGCCATACATTTGGCAAACGTCGGCGACGCAAAAACGCTGGTAATTCACCCTGCGACAACAACTCACTCGCAGCTTGAGGAAAAAGAGTTGCTTGCAACGGGCGTAACGCCGGACTACATAAGATTGTCCGTCGGTATAGAAAACGTTGACGATATTATTGCGGATATTGACCAGGCTTTGCAAAACTCGCAAAAATAAGCAATATTTTTTGATACAATATAATAGATATTAAATTTGACAGCGGGAGCTTTTTAATAAGTCCCGCTGTCAGGTATTTTCAGGCGGACGGCAAGGTTGCCATCTTGTGCTTAATTATAAGATGTTGTTCTAAAAATGACAAATTCGCTGTTGCATAGTCGTTGTAATATTTTTTCAGGCGGTAAAAAATAAATGAAGATTGGATCTGCTCCTCTTGCTCTTGGCACTACAAGCGTGGGAAAGCTTCTTGCCCAATACGCAATTCCTGCCATAATAGGCATGGTTGCAATGTCTATTTACAATATTACAGACAGCATTTTCATAGGGCACGGCGTAGGGCATTTGGCGCTGGCGGGGCTTGCGATAACATTTCCGATAATGAATTTAGGCGCGGCGTTTGGCGCGCTTGTGGGCGTGGGTTCCTCCGCGCTTTTGTCCATAAGGCTTGGTCAAAAAGATTACGACAGCGCAAACTATATTCTCGGCAACGTTATAACTTTAAATCTTATAATGGGCATAGGGCTTACTATACCCGTGCTTATTTGGCTTACTCCCATACTTAAATTTTTCGGAGCAAGCGACGTAATTTTGCCTTACGCAAAAGATTTTATGTTTATAATAGTTGCGGGCAACGTTATTATACACATGTACATGGGTCTTAACGCTTTAATACGCTCGTCGGGGCACCCGCGAAAATCCATGTATGCCACTATTGCTACGGTGGTTATTAATCTTATTTTAAATCCGCTGTTTATTTTTGTTTTAGGCTGGGGAATAAAAGGCAGCGCGTTTGCCACAATAATATCGCAGTTTTTGGTTTTACTTTGGGAAATTTATTTCTTTTCAAACAAAAGCAACTTTTTGCATTTTAAAAGCGGAATTTATAAATTAAAAGGACAAATTACCAAGGGTATAATTTCCATAGGGCTTGCTCCTTTTCTTTTAAATGCGGCGTCTTGCGCGGTGGTTATACTTTTAAACAGACAGTTTGTTCATTACGGCGGAGATTTGGCGGTAGGCGCTTACGGCATTGTAAACCGCGTGGCGTTTCTTTTTGTAATGGTGGTTTTCGGAATAAATCAGGGAATGCAGCCGATAGTAGGCTACAATTACGGCGCCGCTCTTTACGGCAGAGTAAAAGAAGCTTTGAAAAAATCTATTGCCGCGGGCGTTATAGTTATGACGTTTGGTTTTGCTTTGGTGGAACTTTTTCCGCACGCGGTGGCATCTATATTTTCAACGCAAAAAGAACTTGTTGATATGACCGTTCCCGGTCTTCGTTTAGTGTTTATGTTTTACTCTTTTGCCGCGGTGCAAATAGTTACGTCGGCATTTTTTCAAAGTGTAGGCAAAGCTTATATAAGCATTTTTTTGTCAATTACAAGGCAGGTGATTTTTTTAATTCCGCTTATTTTAATTTTGCCGAAATATTTAGATATTACGGGCGTTTGGCTTAGCATGCCGATAGCGGATATTTTATCTTTCTCGTTTTGCGCGTGGATGCTTATTGCGCAATTGAAGAAATTTAAAACTTTGGAGGTTTCTTCGTGAGCAAAAAATTTGTTATTACCATAGCAAGACAATACGGAAGCGGGGGACTTGTTATAGGAAAAAAGTTAAGCGAAGATTTTGGAATAGCTTTTTACGATAAAGCTTTAATAGAAATTGCCGCCAAAAAAAGCGGGCTTATGCAGGATTTTATAGAAAAATCCGACGAGAAAACGTCGCTGTGGTTTCTTGGAGGAATTTCGGATTTTTTGGCTAACGGTCTTGGGGCGGATTACAGCCCAAGCATAAAAGATTCAATATTTAAAATTCAAAGCGATATTATACGCGCTTTGGCAAGAAAAGATTCCGCAGTTTTTGTAGGCCGCTGCGCCGATTATGTTTTAAGAGACTGCCCGAACAAAATAAGTATTTTCATAAGCGCCAACGTAAAAGACAGGGTAAAAAATATCTCCGCGCAGCTTGGCGTTGGCGAAGATAAAGCGTTAAAAGAAATTGAAAAAATTGATAAGCAAAGAAATAAATATTATGAGTATTACACAAACATGGAAAGAGGCAACGCCGCTTATTACGATTTATGCGTTAACTCGTCCGTCTTGGGAATAAGCAAAACCGCGGAGCTTATAAAAAAATTTATACAGCAAGTAATAGGTAACGGCAGAGGGGTAAGAAGTTAGGATGGTAGGAAGATAAGTAACGGCAAGTAATAAACTGCAGATGATAAGAAGGTAGGAGGGCAAGAGGGCAAGCAACGTCTTTTTGAGTCTTTACTCACCCTCCGCTTTCTGTGTCGTTAATTCCCCTTTTGTAAAAGGGGTGACGGACAAAGTCCGGCGGGGTATTTGTTGTTTATTCGTAATTGCTTGTATTATGGTATAATTAAACTATGGCTAAAATTCTAACTGCGCAAACTCAATACTTTACGTTTGATAAGCTTGTTTTAGAATCTAAACAAGAGCTTAAAAATGTTACTGTTGCGTATGAAACTTACGGCAATCTTAACGCCGCAAAAACAAACGCAATTTTAATTGCGCACGCTTTCTCCGGCGATGCGCACGCCGCCGGTTTTCACGCGGGCGACGACAAACCCGGCTGGTGGGACAGCATGATAGGTTCCGCAAAAGCTTTTGATACCGATAAATATTTTGTTATATGTTCCAACGTTTTAGGCGGGTGCGCCGGAAGCACGGGACCCTCTTCAATAAACCCCGACACAAACAAACCTTACGCTTTGGATTTTCCCGTTATTACGGTTGCAGATATGGTGTCTGCGCAAAAAAAACTTATAGATTTTCTCGGTATAAAAAAATTGCTTTCTGTTGCCGGCGGTTCTATGGGCGGTATGCAGGTTTTGCAGTGGGCGGTAGCGTATCCCGAATCTCTTTACTCGGTAATTCCTATTGCTACAACAATGAAACATTCGCCGCAGCAAATAGCTTTCAATGAAGTTGCAAGGCAATCCATTATGGCGGACGTTGAGTGGAATAAAGGCGACTACTACGGCGCAAAACATCAGCCCTACAGAGGTCTTGCGGTTGCAAGAATGATTGGACACATAACTTACATGAGCGATAAATCCATGGAAGAAAAATTTTCGCGCAACAGAAAAACCGCAAGCAATTCTTCCGGCGCAGATTTTGCCGCAGATTTTGAAGTGGAAGGATATTTGCAATACAGAGGCGATTCTTTCACGAAACGTTTTGACGCCAACTCGTATCTTTACATAACAAAAGCCATGGATTTGTTTGACGTTTCCGGTTATAAACACGTCGCCAAAAATAAAGATTTAAAATTTTTGGTTATATCGTTTGCTTCCGACTGGCTCTATCCGTCGTACCAGTCTGAAAATACCGTAAAACAGTTAAAGCTTAAAGGCTATAATACAACGTATATAGAAATAAAATCAACGTACGGTCACGACGCGTTTTTGCTTGAAGTTGAAGGCGAAACAAAACTTATAAAACATTTTTTAAACAAAGTTAGCAAGGAAATATAAATGTCTGAAACAATAAGCGAACATATTGAATATACAAAAATAGCTTCCGTAATAAAGCCGGATTCCAAAATTTTAGATTTGGGCTGCGGCGGCGGCGAGCTTATGAACTATTTAATTAAAACCAAAAACGTTAACGCGCAAGGCGTTGAAATAGACGAAAACGCAATTTATTCCTGCGTTGAAAAAGGTCTTACGGTGTTTCATTCCGATATGGAAGGAGCCATAGAAGCCTATCCGGACAAAAGTTTTGATTATGTAATTTTGTATAACAGCATACAGCAAATACAAAAAGCCGATACGTTTATAGAAGAATGTTTCAGACTTGCGGATAAAATTATTTTAGGTTTCCCAAATTTCGCGTATTATTCCGCCAGAAGAGATTTGTTTTTAGGGCGTTCTCCGGTAACAAAAAATCTTCCGTATCAGTGGTATAACACGCCGAATTTAAGATTTTTAAGCATACAGGATTTTAAAAGATTTTGCGAAAGTAAAAATTATAAAATTTTAAACGAGTTCTTTTTTACGTCAAACAAATCGGTAAACTTTTTACCAAACTTTTTTGCCCAAACCGCCGTTTTTGTAATTTCTAAATAGCGGGGAAGTAGATGGTAAGAGGGTGAGATGGTAGGAAGATAGGTAACGGCAAGTTGTTAAAGTAGAAAGTAGGAAGGAGCAAGTGTTGTCAATTCCCCTTTTATAAAGGGTTAATGTTCAAAAAGTGTGGTTTTTTTTGGGTTTTTAAAGAAAAAAAACCATTTAACAAAAGCGATTTTATGTTTTTTAGTAAGCCCATTATGACGGCGTATATTTTCTTTTAATGTCTTAAATAGATTTTCTAAATAATTCGTATTGCTTGCTATTTGACGATCTTTTAAAAAATAGAAAATATCTTTTAACGAGTCTTTTAAAAAAGTATTTGCTTTGTTTATTTCTTTGTATTCATAGCTTTCATTTGGCAAAGATTTTATAAAAGGTTCATATTTCAAACGCCAGCTTGTATAAGCATTTTCAAATTCTTCTTTATTCTTTTGGCTTTTAATTCTTGAGCAGGCAATGGCAATGCTTTTTAAGTCTTGCGCCGCTTTTGTCTTAGAGTTTTTATGCAAAAACCTGATTGTTTGGAAACTGGCATGGATCAAACATCTTTGCATTATGGCATTAGCCCAAACATCTTGAAAGACTTTCAATATTGTTTGATTCGCGTCGGAAATTAAAACTTTTGGTCTTAATCCAAATGCTTTTAATCTATCAAAATAGTTTCTTGCTTGCTGATAGTTTTCGCTTCTAACAAATTCGCAGAAAAATATCTTTTTTGTTTTGTTATCAGCCAAAACCAAAAAGCAATTGCCTCTGTGAAAATATGTTGCATCATAAAGAACATGTGTGATTTTTGACAGCTCTTTTTCATCACAAAGATTAGGCTCTTTTGAAAGCCAGTATTTAAGTGTCCTTCTAATTGTAGATTGCGAATGCTCTGACAATTTTGATAATTGTTTTACAGTGTAGCCTTGTGTAATCCACAATTTAAACCAAACTTTCTGTTTCTTGAGTTTGTTGCTACGGTTCTTCCAAATAAATGTTCTTAAGCATTTAAGACACTTAAATCTTGTTTTGTTTTGCTTTGTTTTTCCATGAATTCTTACGGCATTGCTTTTACAATACTTACAGCGTTTTTAACACGTTTATTAAACCCTTTTGATAATCATTGTATCAATATTTCTTTTTGTCGTCGTAATCTGGTTAGAAAAATACCTCTTTTAACCACACTTTTTGAACATTAACCCTTATAAAAAGGGGTGCCCGATAGGGCGGGGTATTTGTTGTTGCTTTGGCATAACATTAAAAATAAACTTATATGAACGAAATAACTGAAAAGTTAAATAAACTTAAGAAAGAAAAAAACGCCGTTATTTTAGCGCATATTTATCAGCTGCCTGAAATTCAGGATGTTGCTGATTTTGTGGGAGACTCTTTAGATTTAAGCCGCAAAGCCGCCCAAACCAAGGCCGATATTATAGTTTTTTGCGGCGTTCATTTTATGGCTGAAACGGCGGCAATTTTAAGTCCGCAAAAAAAAGTTTTAATTCCGGACGTTAACGCCGGCTGCCCCATGGCGGACATGATAACCGCTTCCGCTTTAAAAGAATTAAAATCAAAATATAAAAATCCCGTGGTTGTTGCTTACGTAAATACTTCGGCGGCGGTTAAAGCCGAAAGTGATATATGCTGCACGTCCTCAAACGCGTTAAACGTTGTTAAAAGCGTTGAAAGCGGCGATATAATTTTTGTTCCCGACAGAAATTTGGGAAGTTACGTTCAAAAAAATTCGGGGAAAGAAATGTTTATTTGGAACGGCTTTTGCCCTACGCACAATAATTTAATGCTGCCCGAACATATTTTAAAAGCAAAAGCGGAACACCCGAATGCGGAAATTTTAGTTCACCCGGAATGCCGTCCTGAAGTTGCGGCGCTTGCAGACCATGCAATGTCCACGGGCGTAATGTGCAGATACGTGCCCACAAGCTCTAAAAAAGAATTTATAATAGGAACCGAAACCGGTATTTTATATAAACTCCAAAAAGAAAATCCTGATAAAAAATTCTATCCCGTTTCCTCTCTTGCAGTGTGTCCCAATATGAAAAAAATCACGCTCGCAAAAGTTTTAGACGTTCTATTCAACGAAACAAACATTGTAACCGTCCCCGAAGAAATCCGAAAAAAAGCTTACCTCCCCATTGAAAGAATGTTAAAAATTCAAAGCGCTTAAAACGACAATGGGTCAGTAAATCAAGTTGACCCGATTTGGGTCAACACCCCGATGGCACCTTGACACCGTTGGTTTTATAATCTGTCCTATAATAGTAGTTATGTTTAGTAAATGACTACACAAAAAAGGAGAGTTTATGAAAGGCGTGTTTTTGGCAGTATTTTTCTTTGGAGTTATTGCTCTTGCAGGTTGTCATCACAGAGTTACGGATTTTACCGTAATTTCAACAAAAAATGTTAGCTTGTCTCAAAGTTTTCAGAAAGGTAAAAGAGTGAAAGGCAAACATAAACCTTTTTATATTCTTGGAATTCCTTTAGCAACTCCAAATTTGAAAACGGCAATTGATACTACGATAGAACAAGATAACGACGCCGTAGCTCTTGCCGACGGTGTTGTAAGTTGGTCAGGATGGAGCGTTATTATATTTGGTCAACAAGGATATGAAGTAGAAGGCACAGTTTTACAGCAGGGAAGCGGATCTGCAGCAACGCCGTCAAAATAAACTTTAAACTATCGGTTTAATAGACAAAAAAGAAGAGCCAAAGATTAATTTCTTTGGCTCTTCTTTTTTTTTGTGAACTAAACATAATTACTATTATATTAGAAGAAAGTATTTCTATATTTACCGTTTCTTATCTAAGGGCATTTTGTAAATCATCCGGCATATCATTCATATCATCATCTATCTTGTTAAAGCTTTGCGCGCTTATAGGGGACAGTTCCGTGTGTTTGGCAATTTCTGCCGCAGCATTGCCGCCAAATTCAATTTTTAAGCCGGCGTTAACCTGCCCTTCAACATATTCATCGCCAAGCAACCCTTGTAATCCGCCAAATAAACTAAAAATTTGCGAAAGCTCAACGCTGCCGCCTACGGCAATACCGGCTTTTAGTATAGATTCTTTATACCCTTTTACTTCAAAAGCATCAAATGCCGCGCCGGCATCAAGAAGTTTCTGTTCTATTTTGCCGTCGTTAGCGCTTACCAAAGCTCGCAAATCCGCGCGAGCATACCATTTATATTTTTGCAGGTTCCGTTCTAAGCCGGCGCCTATTCTTGCAACTGTCCTTGAATAACTGCCGCCGCCAATAACTGAATTTAATTGCGAACTGCCGGTTTCTTTTATATCTTCATAAGATACCTGCGCAACTTGCAAGCCTGCAAACGGTCTAAATGTCAAGCCTTCGTATTTTGCTATGTTTACTTTTAAGCCGAATTCTAAATCTCCGCCGATAGTCAATCCGTCAAAACTTGACTTTGCCACCCCGCCGTAAATTGCAACATCTATATTGCGGCTAATGTCATATTTATTTTGCATTGCGTTAACTAAAAGTTTTAAATCCCAAACTTCAGTTTTTGTTTGGGCGTATAAACCGCCGCCAAAGCTGTTAATGTTAGCCTTACTTGCCGCCTGCTTAGCGCTGTCTGCGCGATATTTGCCAAAAGCTCCTACAACCAAGTTATTATTTAAAGCAATATTATATCCAACTGTTGCGCCGGCTGCGCTGTTTTCATATTTGCCTGAGTTATCGTTGTCGCCTATGCTGTTTATTTCGCCAAAAAAGTTAGCCCATGCGCCTGCCTGTTCTATTGCCCCGTATATTTCCCGAGAAGATTCGTCCAAACCGGGTTGTCTCAAAATATTTGATAAGAAATATGCCGTTGCTTCTTTTGTAAATTGATCTATAACCGCGCCGGCGCTAAAACTTACGTCTTGCAACATATCTGTAAACGCATTGTCTTGCCCGCCGCCTGCAATATATCTGTGCGTCCATACATCTAACGCGTTAGCCACGCTTTTTTGGTTAAAACTTCTAACGCTGTCAACGCTTAAAAAATCGGAAGACACTACCGTTGTCCGCACTGTTGCATCATTCATTAATTTAATTTGGAATTTTTTATCGTCGTTAGAAAACATACCTTGCGCAGATAAACTTCCGTTTTGAAATACCAATGCTCGGCTGTCTATAATTACGTTATAATTGCCGTTTGTGTTTATTTGCAGTGTAGATATTACAATATCATATATTGTTCCGCTTTCATAAACGCCGTAACGCGGGCGATAATATAGCTGCATATCGTCTAAAACGGCGCCGACGGTAATAATTTGGTCGCTCTTGCCGTCATTTTTAATGTCAACATATACGCTGCCGCCGTTAATGGCAAAACTGGAAACTTCTACTTTATCTAACCAACCGCTTGCCGTTTCATTTGAAATTACAAATTCACTCAACCCGTTCCTGCTTAAATCTAACGCGGCATTAACGCCTACAGACAACTTGTCGCCTTTATATACTGTCTTAACTGTGTTTTTATCGGCATACGTTTTTAAAAAACTTAACGCTCCGCCGTTAAGATATACATCGCCGTATATTTCGTTTCTTCCGCCTAACACCCATAATCCGGAACCATTTTTTTCTACTTTTATAGAGTTATCGGCGCCGGTCATTTCATGGCTTAAGATACCGCCTTCCATAACTACAGAACCTGTGGAATTTATAATTAATGAGGCGCCCAAATCAAGATATATGTCGTTAGGCGCTCCGCTTGCCAAATTTCCGCTAAAGAGAACGCTATCGCCTGCAGCGATATTAAATGTTATTTTTGCGCTTCCCACATAAATAGCTCCGCCAAAGGCATTAACGCCTTCTAACAAACCGCCGGCAGCAACGTAATTATTTGCAAACCGCGTTGTCCCGTTAAAAATTATTGAACCGTTACTGACAGCGGCAATTGCTCCGCCATAAGACATATAGTTGCCTATAGCATAGTTGCCGGTAAATTCCGCAGAATCTTCAAAAACAAAAATGTCGGAGGAGTAATAGCTGGGTCCATAGTTGGAGAATGACCCTTCGCTGTAGATTGCCCCTGCGAATACATTGCCGCCTTGCACATAGTTGCCGGTAAACTCCGCAGGACTTTCAAAAGTAAATGTTGAGGTTGATTGGTCAATGGAAGAACTGTATATCGCTCCGCCTCTAACGCTGCCTAACCCATAGTTGCCAATAAATTTTGCTCTGTCGCCAAAAGTGAAAGAAGCATTGGAGCTAAAGAAAGGATTGTTGTAAATAGCTCCGCCATAACCAAAACCGCCGGCAGTTATTCCTTTGTTAATTGAATTTCCCTCAAAACTAGCCAAGCTGTTGAAAGTGAAAGAAGATTTGGCGCCGTTAAAGAGAGTGTTATAAATAGCTCCGCCATAGCCGCCGGAATAACCGCTGCCTATACCTTTTGCCGAGTTGCGGATAAAACTTGCCGAATTGTTAAATGCAAAAGAGATATTGGCGTTGTTGTTAAGGTAGCTGTAAATAGCTCCGCCTTGGGCGTTGCTGTTTGTGGCATGCGTATAGTTGTCGGAAAATTCCGCAAAACCGGCAAATGCAAAGGATGTATTGCCGCTTTGCGCGTTGTTGTATATCGCTCCGCCATAAGCGTCTATGCCTGTGCCTTGCGCGAAATTGCTGTTAAATTTTGCCAAACCGCCAAAGGTAAAAGAAGCGACGCCATTGTTGTTTATGGTGTTGTAAATTGCCGCTCCGCCTCTTCCGTTTTTGTGCACGGTGTTCATTGTGGAAGTATAATCAATATCCAAAATTCCGTTAAAACTTGTAGAGTTGCCGGTAAACTCAGCGGCATCGTTAAAGGCAAAAGAGGCTTTTCCGCCTTGTATAGTGTTGTAAATTGCCGCTCCGCCTCCGCCGTATATGGACAGAGTGTTGTTGCTGCCTATAAAATTGATGTGCCACTCTCCGTCAAAATTCGCGGAGTTGCCGGTAAACTTTGTCAAACCGCCAAAGGTAAATGAAGAAATATTGCTACCGCCTGAAACGCTGTTGTAAATTGCCGCTCCGCCCGGGGCATAGGCTGCTACGGAGTGTCCTGCATTAAGAAAATTGATACGCCAAGTTCCGTTAAAATTTGAAGAGTTGCCGGTAAATTCCGTCAAACCGCCAAAGGTAAAAGATGCGTTGCTATTGCTGCCTGAAACGGTGTTTAGTATTGCTCCGCCTCCGCCGTAGTTTAGATTGTTTGATGTAGTATTATCAACCAAAGAGCCGTCAAAATTTACGGAGTTGCCCAAAAACTGAGCCAAGCCGCCAAAATTGAAAGAAGCTGCGCCGTTGCCGCCTTGCGCGCTGTTATAAATAGCTCCGCCTCCGCCAAAGTTGTCAAAGAAATTCATTGTGATATTATCAATAAATTTTACGCCCAAAGCTCCGTCAAAACTAATGTTTGAAGTTGTTGCCGCGTCTGCGTTTTGTCTAAATACTCCTCCGCCTACGGTATCTATAGTTTTAAAGTTAGTAAACGTTAAAACCGTATCAGTGTTTGGAGCGTAAAAATTTAACGTAAGATTTTTATCGTTTGTAATTCTTCCTATATATAATTCAGCGTCAAGAGTATAGTTGCCGTAACCGAATGTAAGCGTTTTAATAGAGCCCGCCACGCTTGAAGCGGTAATACTATAGGGGGCTCCGGCTACGGCGTAGTTTGCGCTGCTAAAACTGATGTTTGTATTTGAAGCGCTCTCCAAAAAATTTTTCAAGCTTTCAAAAGTGAATGCATCGGCATTTGCCGGTTTAATGCCAAAAACTGCAAAAAACAAAAATACCGCCGCTACAGCCAAACATTTACAAAAACTTAAAAACTGCTTTTGAGAACACATTTTTGTTACCTCTCGCTATTTAATTTATAGTTATTTTGTTATTGAAGTCGTTATTATACTATATTGCATGACAATTTAATAGAGTGTCGTTAGATATAAATTGTTACAATAAAGTAATTAGCGGCTGCAGTTCTCGTCTTCCATGCATAAGTAAACAACCGCTTTGGATTTTTTTGCTTTTATTAATTCTGCAATATATTTATAAATTTCTACTCTTAAACTTTTGGCGTATCTCAGTTTGTAATCTTGTCCTAAAAGAAACTCTCCGTTTAAAATATTTGTTTTTGGAAAACGGTTTTCCATAACCTGTTTTTGAGCGGCGGGCATTCTAAGCGTGCCAAGACTTATCCATTTTATGCTTTCAGGCGCTACCGTATCAAAAATCATGTCTATAGTTTCTTTGTAGCCTTCTTTCCAGCCGTCGTAAAAAATTATCGGATCAAAATGAAACGCTGTGCTGAAACCTGCTTTTGCGCATTCGCGCGCGGCGGAAAGCCTTGCGGCAAGCGGCGGGGTTTTTAGCTCGTTTTCTTCGCACATTTTTTGAGAGTTTACGCTCCACGCGGCAACTATATTTTTTTGTCCGCCGCAATTAAGCAGATTTTTAATATTTACGCTTTTTGTTTTAAATTCAAAAAAGATATCATGGCGTTTTTTAAAAAAGGCGATGATATCTTTTGAAAAGTTAGTGATATGGTCAAAAATTAACGAATCTGTAAATTCGCCGCTGCCTATGCGTTTGTAATTAAAAATTTCCGAGGTTTGCCAAACAAGTTTTTCTTCTTTTAAATAATCTTCTATGTTGCAAGGCAAAACAATTGCGCCGATATTTTGGTAAGCTTGCAGAAAACAATAAGTGCAGTCGTAAATGCAGCCCATGCCCAAGTTCATTATTGAGTAGCCGCAGTTTACAACGTTTTTTGTGCAGGGGCATTTTTTAAAGAAATCGTATTTTTCTTTAACTAAAAATAAGCGTTCGCCTCTGGAATTATAATCTTTTAACGTAAAATCTTTACCGGCAGTATAAGATTTTAACGATTCTATTTCGGTAAAAGCCGCGGCAGGAAAAAGTTTTTTAACGTTTTCAAATACCGTTGTATTTTTTGCCGACGGTTCGTAAAAAACAGTTTTAAACCCGAACCCTTCGGGTTTTTTTATATCAACGGCAAAATCAGGGTTAACGGCGTATTTTGGAAGATAAAAAGAATCTTTTTTTGCAAAGTGAAAAGTTTTAGGATATCTTTTTTGCAGAAGATTGTTTTTTACGGCTTCGTAATTGTTTTCCGTTATAGAATTTAAAACTTGAACGTCGCTTAATTGCGATATTTTAGAAATTTCTTTGATAAGCCTGAATATTTCGCGCGATTTATTTACGCCGAATTTCGGGAAACGTTTTTCAAAAAGAGTTTCAAAATTATCTGCCATTTATAAAATCCAACTTAACCGTATTATTTTTTTGTTAAACCAAAGTTAAATTTGCAACTCTTGCAAGAAGTTTTTTCCACTGGCCGTTTTCAAATAAAACGACAAGTTTTACGTCGTTGCCGGCGCCGGTTTTTTCTATAATTTTTCCGTTTCCAAAAACAGGGTGGCGCACAAGCGCGCCTATTTTATAAGGGCTGTTGTCGGAAACCGGCGTATAAAGCGGTTCGTCTTTTATGATATCGTCGTCGGAAGGAATGTAATCGTAAGTATCGTCTTTTTGATATTTCGGCTCTGTTTTTGAAGTAGCGTTCCATTTTGCTCTGTTAAAACCGCGGTTAAAAAACGGTTTTGGTTCCGGACTTTGCGTAAACTCGTCTTTAAAGCCTGCTTCGGTAATAAAGCGCGACGCCATATTCCATCTGGTTTTTCCGTAAACCGTTCTTTCGGACGCCCAGCATAAATATAAATGTTTTCTGGCTCTTGTCATGCCTACATACATTAATCTTCTTTCTTCTTCAAGTTCTTCGGGGTTAAATGCGGATTCCCCGATAGGAAAAAGTCCTTCTTCAAGCCCGCATATAAACACATTGTCAAACTCCAAACCTTTTGCAAGGTGCAGCGTCATAAGAGTTACTTTGCCGTTGGAATCGTCCAAAGAATCAGTGTCGCTTATCAAAGCTATTTGCGTTAAATAATCCGAAAGAGTTTTGTTGTCGGGGGAGCGCTGCTCAAAATCTTCTATTGCGGAAATTAATTCCTGAATATTTTCTATTTTTGTTTTAGATTCCGGAGTGTTTTCGTCTTCAAGTTCTTTGAGATAGCCGGAATGCGTTATAATTTTTTGCGCAATTTCTTTTACGCTTTCCGTTTCTTTTAAATGCATGAAAGCTTTTATAAATTCCGCAAAAGCGTTGAGCGCGTTTATTGCGCCTTTGTTGATGCCCGCTTCGTTTGCGCGGTCTAACGTCTGCCAAATTGATAAGCCTTGTCCGCCGGCAAATTTTTCTAAATTTTCCATTGAAGTTTTGCCTATCCCGCGTCGCGGAACGTTTATAACTCTTTTAAAACTTACGTTGTCGTTGGGGTTATGAATTAATTTTAAGTAAGCCATAATGTCTTTAATTTCCGCGCGGTCGTAAAATCGCAGAGTACCTATAACAGCGTAAGACATTCCGGCTCTTCTGAACGCGTCTTCAAACACGCGGCTTTGCGCATTGGTGCGGTAAAAAACCGCAAAGTCCGATAAATTATATTTTTCGTTTTGCGAATTAATTGTTATTAAATCCACAACCCTCGCCGCCTCTTCGTTTTCATTTGCGGATTTTACAACCGATACGCCGCCGTCATCCGCATTTTGCGTCCAAAGTTTTTTCTCTATGCGTCCCTGATTATTTTTAACAACTTTATAAGCCGTTTCTAAAATCTTCGGCGTTGAGCGGTAATTCTGTTCAAGCTTAACGGATTTTGCCGAAGGATAATCTTTCTCAAAATCTAAAATATTTGTAATATCCGCGCCGCGCCAGCTGTAAACGCTTTGATCGTCATCTCCGACTACGCATATGTTTTGATGTTTTTGCGCAAGGAGTTTTGTTAAAACGTATTGCGCGTGATTTGTGTCTTGATATTCGTCAACCAAAATGTATTTGTATTTTTGCTGGTAATGTTCAAGAAGCGCGGGATATTGCCGCAAAGCTACAACTACGCGCATAATTAAATCGCCAAAATCTAACGCGGAAGCGAGCTCTAATTTTTTTTGATATAGCGCGTAAGCTTTTGCAATTGTTGTGCCGAAAAAATCGCCGTTGGCTTGCGCATCGGCAGCCATATCGGAGGGAAATTTTAAATCGTCTTTTGCTCGGCTGATTCTGTCCACAACGGTGGAAGGTTTGTATTTTTTTTCGTCAATATTTAATTCTTTTAAACAGTCTTTAACCACGTTTTTTTGGTCGGCAAAATCGTATATTAAAAAATCCGGGTTCAAATTTATTTTTGACGCTTCAACGCGCAAAAAATACGCGCAGAAAGAGTGAAACGTAGAAACTGAAACGTTTGCGCCTGCGCCCGGCGCTAAATCGTTAACGCGTTTTTTCATTTCTCCGGCGGCTTTGTTGGTAAAAGTTACCGCAAGAATTTGCCAGGGTTTAACGCCTTTAGAAAGCAAATGCGCTATGCGGTGCGTTATAACGCGCGTTTTGCCCGTGCCCGCGCCCGCAAAAATTATGAGGGGCCCTTCGGTGCACAAAACCGCGTCTTTTTGCGACTGATTTAGATTGTCAAACAGGGAATTGTCCATAGTGAAGTATTATAGCAAAAATGATATAATAGACATATATTTAATAATTATATCGGAGGGAAAAATGGATATTTTGCTTGAAAGAAAAAGCGTTAGAAAATACACGGACGACCCTGTTAAAGACGAAGATTTGCAATATATATTGCGCGCGGCAATGTCTGCGCCTACGGCATGCAACCGAAGACCTTTTGAATTTATAGTCGTTAAAGACAAAGAAACGCATAAAAAAATAGCGCAAATTCATGAAGCCGCTCAAATGATATTGGGCGCTCCCGCGGCCGTTATAGTTGTTGGCGATGCCGATAAAGTTTATGAAAATTATCTTCCTCAAGATTGCGCCGCGGTAACGCAAAACGCTTTGCTTGCCGCTACGGCAAAAGGTTACGGCAGCGTGTGGTGCGGAATTTACGGCAACGACAAAAGAATGGACGCTTTCAAAAAACTTTTTAATTTGCCGAAAAATATAAAACCGTTTTCACTTATAGTTATAGGAAAATCCGCAGATAACAATCCGCCGAAAAACGGCTGGCAGCCCGAAAAAATTAAATACGAAAAATGGCAGTAGAAATAGCATTAAAAATAAATTAACGATACGGAATAATTAAATGATTAAACAACAAACTACTCAAAAACTTGAAAATATCACAGCAAGTTTTGCCGCTGCAAAAGGTTTGCGGGAAAAAATAAATTTCAGCGTTGAAGTTCCGCCGAAAAATATTGACGCTGATTTTGCGGTTAACGCGGCTATGGTTATAGCAAAAAAAATTAAAACAAATCCCCGCGTTGTGGCGCAGGAGCTGATAGATATTATTTCAAAAGAAATGCCGGAAATTGAAAAAAGCGAAATTGCCGGCGCCGGTTTTATAAATTTAACTTTAAAAAATGAAGTGTTGTATAAAGAACTTACAAAAATATTGAATGAAAAAGATAATTACGCAAGCCAGCCCGCAAAAAATAAAGAAAAAGTTATGGTTGAATTTGTTTCCGCAAATCCTACGGGGCCGCTGCACATAGGTCACGGGCGCGGCGCGGCAATAGGCGACTCTTTGGCAAAAGTTTTAAAACGTTTGGGCTACGACGTAAAAAAAGAGTATTACTTAAACGACGTAGGCAACCAAATGCTTGTTTTAGCCGAGTCAACGCAAATCAGATATCAACAATTAAAAGGCAATGATATCCCCTTTCCGCCTGATCATTATCAGGGCGATTACATAAAAGACATCGCCGCGCGTCTTATTAAAGAAGGCAAGCCTGAAAGCGAAATAAATTTTAAAGAAGAAGCCGTTAAAGATATTTTAAAAACTATTGAAGACGATTTAAAAGATTTTGCAGTAACTTTTGACAACTGGTTTTCCGAAGGTCTTATAGCGGCAAAAAAAGATAAAGACGGCAAAACCGAAGTTGATAAAGCTTGCGAATTTTTGCTTTCTAAAGACGACGCTTACGTTAAAGACGAAGCGCTGTGGCTTGCTTCCGCAAAATTCGGCGACGATAAAGACAGGGTTTTAAAACGCTCCGACGGAAGATATACTTATTTGGCGTCCGACGTTGCGTATCATAAAAATAAATTTGAACGCGGTTTTACAAAACTTGTAAATTTATGGGGCGCAGACCATCACGGATACGTTGCAAGAATTAACGCGTCCGTGCAAATGCTTGGTTTTGCGCAATCCGCGTTAAAAGTTATTTTGTATCAGCTTGTTTCTCTTGTTCGCGGCGGTCAGCCTGTGACAATGTCCACCCGCACCGGCGAATTTATAACTTTAAAAGAGGTTGTTGACGAGGTAGGCAAAGACGCGTGCAGATTTTTCTTTTTGCTTCGCGCTCCGGACTCGCAGTTAGATTTTGATTTGGAACTTGCAAAAAAACAGTCCAGCGAAAACCCTGTTTTTTATGTGCAATATGTTAACGCGCGCTGCAACTCTATTTTTACCGAAAGCAAAAAACGCGCCGATATAAATTTAAACCCGGATCTGTCTTTGCTTAAAGAAAAACAAGAGCGCGATTTGATAAAAAAACTTTCCGCTTTCGGCGATACTTTGGCTCTTTGCGAAAAAACTTTCAGCCCGCATCACTTTACGCAATATCTAATAGAACTTGCGGACAACTACCATAAATTTTACGAGAAATGCCGCGTGCTTAGCGACGACAGCGCATTGACGTCCGCAAGGCTTAAACTTCTTGAAGCCGTAGTGATAATAATTAAAAACGGATTGGATATATTAGGCGTATCATCTCCTGAAAAAATGTAGTTAACGGCAAAGTGGAAAGTTAAAAGTGAAAAGTGACACAAAGTGTCATTCCCGAGCGTCTGTATCTGGGATCCATGCTTGCTGCATATTGGCTGTTCTCTTTATATCTTTTAAAGTTCAATTAACTATAAACGGCATATTTAGATAATGAAAAAATTTATTTTAATTTATATCTTTTTAATTTTCGCATCATTTTCTTTCGCTGAAGTTTCCGTTACGCCTTACGGGGCGGCGGGAGTGGTTTCGGGAAGTAATTTTTTGTATGAAGCCGCTGATAAAAAAATATTAATAGACTGCGGAATATTTATGGCCGGCGAAGGCGACAACTTATTTTTTCCGCCGGAAGTTTTAAATGCCGACGCGTTAATTTTAACTCACGCGCATTTAGATCACGCGGGAAGAACGCCTTTGCTTTTGGATAAAGGTTTTAAAGGAAATATATATTCTACGCCGGCAACTAAAGAAATTGTTTTAAATCTTATCGCCAACCGCTCGGGGCTTGATTTAATTTCAAGGCGCTGGTACTGGTCGGCAAACCAAGCGCAAAAAGCTAAAGATTTCGGAAATACCGTTGTTATACATTGGACTGACGGCTGCGCAAGCGGCATAAAAAATATTGAGTATTCGGAAAGCGAAATGCTGTCGGCTGATATTTGCGCAAAAGAAAATATCAAATTTGTTCTTTGCAAAGACTGCTCTAAAATTGAAGCCGATAAAATAGCAAAACGTTTTGTAACCGTAGAATACAGCTCTCCCGTTGCAATTTTTGAAAACATAACTTTTGAACTTTTAAACGCGGCGCATATTCCGGGTTCGGCGTCTGTTTTGATTTCGGCTGAAAATAAAAAAGTTTTATTTTCCGGAGATCTCGGCAGCGGTTTCTCAAGGCTTACAGGAACGTTTAATCCGCCGTCTGAAGCCGACGTAATTTTTATGGAGTCCACCTACGCGAACGATTCGCAGGAATTAAATTTTGAGAGTTACGAAAAATTTCAAAAAGATTTAGCTAAAGCAATTTCTAAAAATAAAATCGTCTGGATTCCCGCGCTTGCCCTTAACAGAACGCAAAAAATTTTATACGAATTAAATCTTATGCAAAAAAACGGAACGCTTTCAAAAGATGTGCCCATATACTCCGTTTCGCCAAGCGCAAACGCCGCGACAAATTTGTATAAAAAAGAAATTGAAAATAAAACAGGCAATTGGTTTTTGCCGGAAGTTTACGAAAACGGACTGCTTCCCGCGGGCGCAAAACTTCAGCCGGTAAGAAATTATGACAAACAAATGGTTTTAATATCCGCAAGCGGCGATATGTCTTTGGGAATGTCCGCCGGAATTGTAAATAAATTAATTCCTAAAAAAGACGTTTTTATAATGATTGTAAATTACGTCCGCCCCGACAGCAACGCGGGTAGGCTTCTTGCAGGCAAACCGCTGCAAGACGGAATTAAAAGCAAAGCCGAAATTAAAAAATACGATATTTTTTCAGATCATCCGGGTTTTGAAGCGGTTAAATACTGGCTTTCAAATCAAAGTAAAAGCGCCGGCGTTTATTTGATACATTGCGAAAAATCTACCGCGCAAAATATGAAAACTCTTCTTGAAAAAGAAGGAAGAACAAATATTTTTATACCGGAGCAAGGACAAAAAATAATATGCGATTAGTTTTAGAAAAAATAAAAATTATCTCAAAAAAATTTTACGCTATTTTTGAAGATATACGCGACCCGAATTTAAGAATAAGCGTTATTATAACGCTCGGTTTAATTTTAGCGGGCGCGTTAATTTACGGCGTAAAAAATATCGGATATTCAAAAGAAGTTTTATGGCAAAAAGCAAACGCTTACTATATGCAGGAGCGGTTTTTTTTAGCCGCTAAATATTTTTCAAAAGTCGCGGAACTTGACCGCGGCAATCCGCAGGCTTATTTCAGTTACGCTGTGGCGCTTACAAAACTCGGCAATTTTAACGGCGCGATAAGAAATTTTAAGAAAGCCGTAAACATTGACCCCGGTAACGCGGAAATATATTACTATCTCGGCAACGCTTACTATCAGCAGGCTTCGCTTCTAAATAATTCGGAACTGTTTGCGAAAGCCGAAAATACGCTTGCAAAAGCCATAGAGTTAAATCCTAATTTGGAAAAAGCCTATCTTTTAATAGGAGTTTGTTTTCGCGCAAATGCAAAAATGGACAAAGCAAGAGCTTGGTACAGGAAAGCGCTTCTTGAGGGCAATTTCAGCAAAGCAGGTTTCTATAATTTAATAGGGCATACTTTTTTTGAAGAAAAAAGATATAAAGAAGCCGCCGCTTATTATGAAAGAGCAATTGCAAACGATTACGCTTTTATTGCAGCGTATTGCAATTTGGGAGACATGTATGTTCTCATGGGAGATACGCAAGCCGCCCTTGAAAAATATAAGAAAGTTATTGAAATAAACGACGAGCTTGCCATAGGTTACGTGAAAATTGCGGAAATTTATTACAATAATGTTGAGTATGACGAAGTTTTAAATATGTGCGCGAAAGCGCTTGCCGTTAACCCTGACGACGCAAAAGCAAACTACCTTGCGGGAATGGTTTATAAAGTTTGGGGAAGAGACGCGGACGCGTTTGCATATTTGGAAAAAGCGGCCTATTACGGCAACGACGAGGCCGTGGTTGAACTTCGCCGCTCCGGCGTAGATTTGAGGTAAGCATGTTCTACAATAAAAAACGGATGTATTTTTTAATTTTGTTTTTGATGAGCTGCGGAATTTATTTTATAATTCGCGACCAGTCTCTTTTTGGCGGAGTAATGGCAAACGCAATTTTCGGCGCGGTTATTTTATACGCATTTTTGCTGCTGGCGTGTTTTTTAATAACGGTTGCAATTGCGCTTTTGTTAAAGTTTGCCTATATAGCGGGATGCGAGATATTAAAAAAAGAGCAGAAAGCAAATCTGCCGAAAATATTCTGGATAATTTTTACGGCTCTCGGGTATTTGGCGGTTTTTGCCGCGTATATAAAAATTATTTGGTATTAAAATTAGGGAAGAAATTTTGAACACAGAAAAAATAAAAACTCTTTACACTAACTCTCCGGACGATTTGGTTTTTTTAGATATTGAAACAACCGGCCTTGACCATGCGCGCGGCGCAAAAATTGTTGAGATAGCAATGCTCAAGGTAAAAAACGCCTCCGAAGAAAAATTTGAAACTCTTATAAATCCCGGCTGCGCTATTTCTTTAGAAAGTTCAAAAATTCACACTATTTACGACGATATGGTAAAAGACGCTCCGCTTTTTAGCGCGGTTGCAAAAGATGTTGCGGCATTTATAGGTTCAAGTATAGTTGTGTGCCATAACGCGCAGTTTGATTTATCTTTCGTTAACAAAGAGTTAATTGAAAGCGGAGTTCCCGCGCAAAAGATGTATTTTATAGATACTCTGAAACTTGCCAGACAATATTTTTCTTTTGATTCAAACGTGTTGGGAAATATTGCCGCAGCTATTGGCGTTGAGGTTGATATAAAACACAGAGCCATGGCGGACGTTCTCACAATGCATTCGGTAGCAAAATATATATTTAAAAATATGTATAGAAAAGGAATAGATTTAATAGAACCGTCGGTTTTTGAATGCAAATAAGAAGATAAATTAGAAGATAAGAAGGTAAGAGGATAGGAGGATAAGCGCCGGCAAAAAAGCCGTTGTTTATCCTCCTATTTATATTATATATAGGTGTTACTTATCTTCTTATTTATTATTTATTCGCTAAAATATAACAATAGATAACAACAAACACAAAAATTCAACATCAAACATAAGTAAAAAATAACGCTTGACAATATATAATAGAATATATATGATTATGGCATAAGATAAGAATAAACAGCAAAGAACAATAAAATATGGAAAATAAAAGTGCAAATAAACAAATAATGGATATAAAAGAACTTTCCGAATATTTAGGTATCGGTAAGTCCAAAATTTATAGCCTTATAAAGTTGAAAAAAATTCCGGCGTCAAAAATAGGCAGGCAGTATAGATTTTCAAAAGATATTATAGACAACTGGCTTAAAGAAAGAATTGTTACAAAAAAAGACGACTTACAACTTGAACTTCCGGCAAATACCGGAAATAAAAAATAAAAAAAAGCAGCACTACCAAACAGGAGGCCTAAAATGGCAGAAAAAGTCCAGAAGGTTGGAGTAAAAAGAGAATCAGGATATCTTTATTTCATTGACAAGCAGGGCGATGTTTCAAGATCTGTAATGGCAAGAGGCGGAAAGAAGGGCGGAAAAACAGCAAAAGTTGCTAAAGTTGGTCTTAAGAAAGAAAAAGGCTACTTGTATTTTATTGATAAAGCCGGCGACATAGCCAGAGCTAAAATGGTATCAGGCGGAAAAAAGAAAAAAGCGGCAAAAAAAGCCGTTAAAAAAGTTGCAAAAAAAGTTGTTAAAAAAGCTGCAAAAAAGAAAGTTGCAAAAAAAGGCAAAAAGAAATAAGCATTAAAATATTTTATAAAACCGGCGGCGCTTTAAAGCGTTGCCGGTTTTTTGTTTGTTAAATAAATATTTTGTATAATTTGCGTATGTTTGGAATGCTTAAAGAAGACGTAAAAAATATTTTTAACGAAGACCCGGCGGCTCGTTCCTGGCTTGAGGTTTTGTTTTGCTATCCCGGGCTGCACGCCGTAATAATTCATCGTTTTGCGCATAAAATTTGGAAGTTTAAATTTTATTTTTTGGCGCGTTTTGCGTCGCACATAGGCAGATTTTTAACAGGCATAGAAATTCATCCGGGCGCGCAGATAGGCAGACGCCTTTTTATAGATCACGGCATGGGCGTTGTTATAGGAGAAACTGCGGAAATCGGCGACGACGTGCTTATATATAAAGGAGTGCTTCTTGGCGGCACTTCGCTTAAAAAAGAAAAAAGACATCCTACCATAGGCAACAACGTTGTTCTCGGCTCAAACGCAATAGTTCTTGGCGCAATTACCGTAGGCGACAACGCGCGAGTAGGCGCGGCGTCCGTTGTTACGCACGATGTCCCCGCAAACGCTACCGCTGTCGGCGTGCCTGCAAGAATAAGTCTTGGATATTCTGAACAGGAAGTTGAAAAACTTGAGCACGCAAAGCTGCCCGACCCTATTACAGACGTTATGCGTTTTGTTTTAGAAGAGCAAATCAAGTCTGAAAAGAAACTCAATCAAATCATAGAAGATTTTCAAACCCAGCTCAAAAAAAATTCCGATAAAAATTAAAAATTTTCCCGTTGACAAGTTTTGCTTTTTGCGCTAAAATAGCAATCAAATTATTAGAGTGCTAATAACGGCGGGTAATAAATAATAAGTAAGATGATAAGAAGGTAGGAGGGTAAGTAACGGTAAGTAATAAAGAATAAGTAATAGGTAAAAGGTAATAAATAGCAGGGTCGTTAATTTCCCTTATGAGTGCGCGAGCTGCAAAGATACAAAAGATATGGAGGAAAAATGAATTTAAATAAATTTACTATTAAGTCTCAGGAAGCGCTTGCGGCGGCGCAAAGTGTTGCGCAGGATTACGGCAATCAGGAGCTTTCTGCGGAACATCTATTATACGCATTGGTAAAACAAGACGCCGGCACTGTCGGCGAAATAATAAAAAAATCTTCCGCTGCCGGTCAGGAAAGCATGATTACGGCAAACATAGAAAAAGATTTGCTTGACGCAATTGAAAAAAAACCTAAAGTGCACGGCGGCAATCTTTACGTTTCGCAAACGCTAAATAAAATTTTAAATAATTCCGAAAAAATCGCAAAAGATTTAAAAGACGAATTTGTTTCCACCGAACACATTCTTATTGCTCTTGTTGACGACGGTTTGGCGGATGCCGCAAAAATTCTTAAAAAATATTCGCTTACAAAAGACGCAATTTTAAAAACGCTTGTAGCCATTCGCGGAGACCAGCGCGTTACAGACCAAAATCCGGAAGATAAATATCAGGCGCTGGAAAAATACGGAAGAGATTTAACCGAGCTTGCAAAACGCGGAAAGCTTGACCCTGTTATAGGGCGCGACGAGGAAATTCGCCGCTGCGTGCAGGTGTTATCGCGCAGAACAAAAAATAATCCTGTAATAATAGGAGAGCCGGGCGTGGGCAAAACTGCAATTGTAGAGGGTTTGGCGCAGCGCATAGTTTCGGGCGACGTGCCGGAATCTTTAAAAGATAAAAAAGTTATAGCTTTAGATATGGGCGCGCTTATTGCGGGCGCAAAATACAGGGGCGAGTTTGAAGACCGCCTTAAAGCCGTGCTGAAAGAAATTCAGTCTGCGCAGGGAAACGTTATTTTGTTTATAGACGAGCTTCACACTATAGTCGGCGCGGGCGCGTCCGAAGGCGCGGTTGACGCGGCAAATATGTTAAAGCCTATGCTGGCGCGCGGCGAGTTAAAACTTGTGGGCGCCACAACGCTTGACGAATACAGAAAATACATAGAAAAAGACGCGGCGTTAGAGCGCCGCTTTCAGCCGGTTTTTGCCGGCGAGCCGTCGGTGGAAGATACAATTGCAATACTTCGCGGAATAAAAGAAAAATACGAAGTTCATCACGGCGTAAAAATAAAAGATTCCGCTTTGGTTGCGGCGGCAACTCTTTCCGCGCGCTATATTACCGACAGATTTTTGCCGGACAAAGCTATAGATTTGGTTGACGAATCGGCAAGCAAATTAAGAATAGAAATAGATTCCATGCCCGCCGAACTTGACGGCGTTGAACGAAAAATTCGCCAGCTTGAAATTGAGCGGCAGGCGGTTAAAAAAGAAACCGACGCGGCTTCAAAAGAGCGTTTGGCAAAAATGGAAAAAGAAATTGAAACTCTTAAAACGCAATCCGCTCAAATGAAAAAACAGTGGGAAAAAGAAAAATCTTCAATTTCAAAAATAAGGAAACTTAAAGCCTCAATTGAAGATTTTAAAATTTTAGAACAAAAGGCCGAGCGCACCGGCGACCTTAACGCCGTGGCGGAAATTCGCTACGGAAAAATTCCGCAGGCGCAGCAGGAGCTGGAAAAAGAAAATAAAGTTTTGCAAACTCTTCAAAAAGGAACGAAATTCCTGAAAGAAGAAGTTGACGAGGAAGATATAGCCGAAGTTGTCGGCAAGTGGACGGGCATTCCCGTTAACAAAATGATGGAAGGCGAAACGCAAAAACTTCTTAAAATGGAAAGCGCGCTGCACGAGCGCGTTGTAGGTCAGGAGGAAGCCATAACGGCAATTGCAAACGCCGTGCGCCGCAGCCGTTCCGGGCTTTCCGACCCCAATAAACCGATAGGGACGTTTTTATTTTTAGGCCCTACGGGAGTCGGTAAAACGGAACTTGCAAAAGCTTTGGCGGAACTTATGTTTGACGATGAAAAAAATATTGTGCGCATAGATATGAGCGAGTATATGGAAAAACACAGCGTGTCTCGTTTAATAGGCGCGCCTCCGGGATACGTTGGTTTTGAAGAAGGCGGACAGCTTACGGAATCCGTTCGCCGCAGGCCGTATTGCGTAGTTCTTTTTGACGAAATAGAAAAAGCAAGCCCCGAAGTTTTTAACGTAATGCTTCAAATTTTTGACGACGGCAGACTTACCGACGGGCAGGGAAGAACGGTAGATTTTAAAAATACGGTTATTATCATGACGTCTAACATCGGTTCGCAGTATATTCAGGAGTCTGACGACAGTAAAGAGGTGAAAGATAAAGTCTTGGGAGAATTGCACAGAAGTTTTCGTCCGGAATTTTTAAACCGTATAGACGAAACAATAATTTTTGACAAACTCGCAGAAAAAGAGCTTAACAAAATTATAGATATACAGCTTAAATCTTTTGAAAAACGTTTGCAGCAAAGAAAAATTCACGTTGAACTTACGGAAAAAGCAAAAGATTTTATTTCTTCAAAAGGTTATAATCCGGCGTTTGGCGCGCGTCCTTTAAAAAGAGCCATACAAACTTATTTGCTAAACCCTCTTTCGGCAAAAATGATTGCGGGCGAGTTTAAGGACGGAGACACAATAAAAATAGATGTTCCCAAGAAGGGCAGTCAAGAATTAGAGTTTGAGAAAAGTCTTATAAATTAAACAAAAAAATTCCCGAGCTAATTTAGCTCGGGAATTTTTATTTATTTTCTTAACGCCTGTCCCTTTTGCGATTGCAGATAAGCCTTGTAAGATTGCAAATATCCAAGCGCGTCATTGGGCGAAGCGTTTAATGTTTTTACAAGTTCGCCGAAATAATATTCCGCCTTTTGTTTGTTGTTTTCATAAGAATACGCCAAAACAAGGCTTGCGTATGTCGGCGGTATAAGCATTTGTCCGTTTGAAATAAGCATTTCATAAACTTGAATGGCTTCTTTATAATTTCCGTTTTGCAAAAATGCCAAACCTAATAAATACATAATTTCAGGGTCGCTAAAACGGCTGATTTGAGCAATATACAACGCTTCTTTTGCCGCAGTTTGCGTATCGCCGTTTTTTATGTAAGCGGTAACGCGGAATTTTTTTGCGGTTATATGTTCGTAAGCGCTTTCATTAATCATTTTATTCCAGAAAGTTAAGCTGTTTTTAAAGCCGGCGCTGCCGTTGAGAGTTCCAATAACCGCTATAACGAATATAACTGCAATAACGGTTTGAGCGGCAGTTTTCTTTGTTTTTAAATAAGGCTGCAAAAAAGAGAAAAACAAAATTATTATCGCAAACAGCGGAACATACATTCTGTTTCCCTGAAACCACAATCTTTCGCCAATTAAATTCGGCGCAAGCATTATTAACGGAAGCGTCAGCCAAAAGAAATTTTCGTATTTTTGTTCTTTGTTTTTTTTGAAAAACGCAAAGAAAACGGTAAGCCCCGCGGCAAAAATTCCAAGCGGATAAAAATACGGTTCAATTGTGCCGTATAACGCCCTGAAAGGCGTAGTCATAAAAATTGCGGACGCGTAATAATCAAAAAACATTCTTATATTGTCGGGCCTTAAGTTAAGCCCCTGCACGCCGGCCGGGCCCATTGCCGCTTTTCGCGCAATCCAAAAAATTGACATTGTAATAATCCACAATGCTATGCAGATTGCCGATTTCTTTAAATCTAATTTTCCGTATTTTTTAAAATGAGTTATGTAGTAGAAAATAAATATAAACGCAACCGCAAGCCCCGACTCTTTTGTGAAAAAGCAAAGCAAAGTAAATAAAGCGTTAAGCAGTATAAAACCAAACTTTTTCGTATTAAGATATTCTATGAAAAACGTAAACGCCAAAATAAAATTTATAAAAAATAAAGAATCGTTTCGCCCGGGAATCCACGCCGCGGTGTAAATTGTAAGAGGATGCAGCGCAAATAACGCTGCAGCCAAAAAAGATATTTTATCGTCAAAAAGATAATGCCTTAAAAATACAAACAGCAAAAGCGCGCATAAGGCGTGAAGCAATACGTTTACAAAATGCGCAAAACTTTCAGACTGCCCCGCAATTTTATAGCTTGTTACAAAAGACAAAGATAAAACCGGTCTGTAATAAGGCGTGGGACCGCCAAACAAAACGTTTTGTTTAAAAGCTTCGCTAAAAGCCGACGCAGGCTGATACTTGTAAGCGTAATTATGTATAAAATTTTCGTCGTCCAAATCTGTAAGTTTATAGTTTATGGTGTTTGCGTAAACTAAAAATGCAACGGCAAAAACTAACGCTGCCAGCAAAATAGTTTGATATTTTTTTAAAAACGATACGCCTGAATTCGTGTTTTCCATTGCAGCCCCTGTTTTCATTTTTAAAAGCTGTAAAAATAATATAAAATAAAGAGAATAAAGACAATTTAAAACTATCGCACAAGGGGTTTAAATGCCTGAAGTTTCGGATAATAAAAAATCTAATCAAGTTTTAATGAAATGCGCAATTATCGTTGCAGCTGTGCTTTTTGTGGAAATATTCGGGTTTAACATGCAGTCATTTTTTAATACGGGCTTGCGGCAATATGCAATAGACCCGTCTTTTGTTTCCGCAAACCCCGCAGAAATGCAATACGGCGCGGACAAAAAACTTCATTTAAACCCTCAGCTGCAAACGGCTTCGTTTGCTCTTGGCGCTAATGTCCCCGTTAAAAATATTTCTTTAACGGTCAGCGGCGCGCCGCAGATTGCAAACGTTAGAGTTTTCGCCCGCGACAGCGATGAAAAATTTAAACCAAGCCTTGTTTATAATAAACTTTTTGCCGTCAAAACTTCCGGAAGCGAAGTTTTTCTTAAAGTTAAAAGCCGCGGAAATCTTCAAGACGTTATTTTTGAAATTTCTAAAAACGCAAATGCGGATTTCGCCGTTTCGCAAATAAAGCTAAACGTTACGCCTCCGTTTAATTTTTCATGGCTGCGTTTCTTTGTAATTCTTCTGCCTGTTTTATTTATTATTTTTTCGCGCTCTTACGGCTGGCATAAAACCGTTACTGATTTGAATGATAAAACATATAAAAAAGCTTCTGCGGCGGCTTTGTGTTTAGCCGTTCTGTTTTCATTTTTTATATACAAAGCTTCAACCGGTTTGGGCAAACCTACAAGCGTTTCTTATCCGTTTAATGCGGCGCAAAATACTGCCGACCCGTATCTTTTGGTTTTTGACGCGTTTAAAAAAGGACAAACCCATCTTGATATAACGCCAGACCCTAAACTGATAGCATTAGGGCAAAACGCATATTCTCAGGGCGCACGCGAAAATGCGCAGGCTTACGCTCTTCATGATTACGCTTTTTTTAAAGGAAAGTATTACGTTTATTTCGGCGCGGCTCCGGTAATTTTAATTTATTATCCGTATTACATGCTTACGGGTTCTTTGCCGTCTGCCGAAAAGACAACTTTTATTTTATCGCTGTTGTGTATAGTTTTTATTTTTGGCGCATATATGCAGGTTGTTAAAACGTTTTGCAAGAAAGTAAATTTAATGCTGCTGCTTGCGACGTATCTTGCTATACTTTTCGGTTCGCTTATTTTTATGCTGCAGCTGTTTGCTTATCGTTATGAAATTGCGCATTTGGGCGGATATTTATTTTTATCGGCAAGCATATATTTTGCTTTCAAAGCTTATAACCGTATTGAAACTTTAGGCGAAAAATCAAAAGGCGCGCTGTTTCTTTTGCTTGCAGGCATAACTTTTATATGCATAGGTTTTACAAGACCTAACGTGCTGCTTGTGGGTTTTGCATTTCTTCTGCCTGCTGCGCTGAAAATTTTGTCAAATAAAAATATAAGTTTAAACTATAAAAAGAAAATATCCGCCGCGTTTGTTGCGCCTTGCATTGCTGGTCTTGCTTTAATTTTTTATTACAATTTTGCGCGTTTCGGTTCAATTTCAGATTTTGGAACAACGCACAATTTGTCGGGCATTGTTATAAGAGAATTTAATCCGGAAATGATTTTAAGACTTCCGCGGGCAATATTTTATTATTTTTTTGACATGCCGGAATTCTCGCCGGTTTTTCCGTGGATACGTTCCGCTATACACACGTATAACGTAAGCGGCTCGGCGTTTTACGGCGACGTTAACGCGGGCATTATGTTAATTCCTTTGACGTGGGGCTTGTTTTTATGGTGGAAGAAAAATCCCGAATATTCAAAGAATGATTCTTTGCTGAAAACTACGGCTTGGGCGGCTTTCGCGGGGACAGCCGTAAGCCTTATAGTTTTATACGGACTCAGCGGCGTTGTTACAAGATACTCCTGCGATGTCAGGCTTTGCTTGTTTTTGCTGGCGGGCGTTTTTATGCTTAACTGTTATAATAATATTGAAGGCGACGCGGCAAAATCTCTTATTTTTAAAATATTTGCGGCGGCTTGCGCATTGAGCGTTTTCTTCGGGTTCTGTCTTACTTTCGGCGGTAACTGGGAAATGTGGAACCTTGTGAAAAATAATTCTCCGGAAATTTATGCAAAATTGTTTAACTTGTTTATTTAAAATTAAAATATGAAATTTAAAACAGAGATTTTTTTAGACAGATTTATAGGTCATATCGCGTGCTTCTTTCTTGGCGTAAGCGCGTGGTGTTTAGGTAAAATTTTAAAACGCGACCACAGCGTAAAACAAGAAAATGTGCGGGTTATAGCGGTTGCAAAATATTTTGGCATGGGCAGCATTACGCATGCAGTGCCTATGCTTCGCGCTTTAAAAAGTAGATATCCTAAAGCAAAACTTATTTTTATAACCAGAAAAAATAATAAGCAGATAATAGATTTAATTTCCTATATAGACAAAGCGTTTTACATAAAAGATAAATCTCTTATTGCTCTTGCGGCAAGCAGCGTTTTACTTATTTTTAAATTACAGCGCGAAAAAGTAGATTTATTTTTTGATTTGGAAGTTTTTTCGGCATATGGAGTTTTAATAAGTTTGCTTTCTTTGGCGCGCAACAGGCTTGGCTTTTTCTTTGCGCATTCAACAAATTTTAAAACGTGGCTGCATACGCATTTAATGTATTTTAATTTTCAAATGCCTTTGAGGCTTTCTTACATGCAGCTTGCGCGTTTGGGGGGGGCGTCGCCCCAAGCGTCTATAGATTTAGAACCTTTTAATTTAAACTCCGCGGTTTTAAAATCTTGTAAAAAACGCCTAAATAAAATTATCAAAAACAAAGGCAAAAAAATAATAGGAATAAACGTTAACGCTTCCGAACTTTCTTTTGCCAGACGCTGGAGTTTGGAAAATTTTGCAAAAGTAGCGTCTTATTTTGCAGATAACGGTTACGGCGTGCTTTTGTTCGGCTCTGCGCAGGAAAAATATTACGCACAACAGTTGTTTGATTTTTTAAGCAAACCGTCGGAAAATATTTATAATATTGCCGGCAAATTTCCGCTGCCGGAAGTTTTGGCGCTGCTTCCTATTTGCGATGCGTTTTTAACAAACGATTCCGGACTTATGAATTTGGCTTATGCGCAAAACGCAAAAGTTGTTGCGCTTTACGGCGCAAATTCTCCGCAATTTGTGCACATTGACAACGGCGTAAACGAAGCCGTTTATAAAAAAAGTTTTTGCAGCCCGTGTTTATATATTTTTGACGACAGCCCGTGCGCAACGGATGTTGTATGCATGAAAAATATAACGGTTAACAATGTCATCAGCGCGGTTTCAAAAGTTTTACAAACTCCCGCTGCGAAAATAAAACCGACAAGCCGGGAATGCATAGTGGTAAATAAAGAATTAAATTATGTTATGGGCACGCTCAAAATAAAATAATTGTAAAGGCAGAGGGTAGGAAGTTGAGATGCGAAGGCGGTAAGCAACGGCAATGCCTTTTTTCATTTCAATGACAAGAAATAAAATTATGATAAACGCTAAAATAAAGAGATATTTAAAAACGCTTACAGGTTCTAAATTTGGATTTGCTTTGCCAAAGCTTGGGCTTGTAAATTATGCGAAAGGTTTTATTTTACCGCGCAGCTCAACTGTTAAAGCGTCTTCCTGTTTGCCTGTTTTGCTGTCGCTGTCTGTTACAACGCGCTGCAATTTAAATTGCTCTTTTTGTGTGGGCGATAAATCTATAGAAGGCGTAAATACGGATATGTCCGCGGAGTTTGTAAACAAACTTCTGAATTTAAAAATATCAAAAGGGCTTCTTATTGCGGGGCTTACCGGCGGCGAGCCGCTGCTTAATAAAGAAATTTTTGAAATTATAAAAACAATAAAAAAACGCAAACTAAGATGCGGAATGATTACAAACGGAACGTTGCTAAATATTGAAAATGTGTTCGCGCTTTTAAAAGCCGGAGTTGACGAAATTCAATTGTCGGTTTATGATAATACCATAGAAAAACTCAAGGAAGTTATTCCTGGAATTTCAAAAAAAATTACGGTAAACGCTTCTTATGTTTTATTAAAAAGCGTTTTAGAACAAAATCCTAACCGTCCGTTAGAAATAATAAATTTTTGTAAAAACATAGGCTGCAACTCCGTAAAGTTTAATATTTGCCAGCCTTACAAAGGCGAAACGTCCGAAACAATTTTTGACGATTTTACTGCGTATGCTGATTTTGTTTCTAAAAATAAGAAGAAAAATTTCGGCATAGACGTTTTTTATCCTGCGGCGGTAAAAAGAGAAATAAAAAATAAAAAAGATAAAAAATGTTTAATTCCGTGGCAGCAGCTTTTAGTAAACGCCGCCGGAGCTTACACAATGTGCTGCGACTTTTACGGCCGCAACGAAGACCCTGCAATGCGCGGAAATATTTTTGACGCTAACGCGGGCAATACTCCGGAGCTTGTAGATATTCGCAAAAAATTATTAAGCGACAATTGCGAAGTTCATAAATACTGCAAAAACTGTCCGATGCTTTCGGGCGCGTTTGCATCAAGATTGTAAAACATAAAAATTTTTTAAAAGGGGAAGCAAAAGTGAACGTTGCAAAAAAAATTATTTCTAAACATTTGGTCAGCGGCAAAATGGAAGCCGGCGCGGAAATTGCGCTTAAAATAGATCAAACGCTTACGCAAGACGCTACGGGCACAATGGCGTATTTGCAGTTTGAAGCTATGGGAGTTGCGAAAGTAAAAACCGAACTTTCCGTAAGCTATGTTGATCACAACACTTTGCAAAGCGGTTTTGAAAACGCCGACGACCATAAATTTTTGCAGACTATAGCTTCAAAATACGGAATAGTTTTTTCTCCCGCGGGCAACGGCATTTGCCATCAGGTTCATTTGGAAAGGTTTGGCGTTCCCGGAAAAACTTTAATAGGTTCGGACTCGCACACTCCCACGGGCGGCGGAATAGGCATGCTTGCTTTCGGCGCCGGCGGTTTAGACGTTGCCTGCGCAATGGCGGGGCAGCCGTTTTATATTACAATGCCGAAAATTATTAAAGTTAATCTTACCGGAAAATTAAGAGACTGGGTCAGCGCAAAAGATATTATTCTTGAACTTTTAAGACTTGAAACCGTTAAAGGCGGCCGCGGGAAAATTTACGAGTTTGCAGGCGCCGGCGTGAAAACGTTAACGGTTCCGGAAA